>NZ_JAOTGB010000009.1:0-85461 GCF_044427425.1 Streptococcus sp. 2018WUSS126
CTACGTGGAACTATTTCAAGAACTTAGTCAAAGACAAATTGACAAGTAAAGAGGGAGCCCGCATTTATGCCAAACGCAAGGTGGATGTCGAACCTGTATTTGGTAGGATGAAGGGTGTTTTTGGCGTGCGCAGAGTGCATGTCAGAGGTCAAAAAGTGGTTGAAACTGAGATAGGATTCCTCCTAATGAGCATGAATCTCACGAAATTGGCGAAGAAATTAGTCCAAGATAGTAGAAGCAGAAAGAAAAACACAGACAGTTCGGCTGAATTTCATCAGAATCAGCTTGAATCTATCTGTGTTTTTTATTTACTGGCTAGTTTTTGCCCAGTCTCTGTCTCCCACCCTGACAGGTTGTTTTAGGTCGGAAATAGGGACCGTCGGCAGACGGTCTTTCTTTATGTTGAAAATTAAAAACTCTCAGAAACGCCGAAATATCAATGTTTCTAAGAGTTTAATGACTTGCTATCTTTCGCAAACTTCTTCAATTTTTTATATTTTTAGGGGGTTGTCTACGTTCCGAACCGCTGGCAATCGGTTTTCTTCATCACGAGTAGGTTGTTTAAAGTTGGAAATGGGGATTCTTATCAAGCGCTCTCCCTCGTTATTACTATCTATGCAGTAAGCTTCAAATATAGTATAATGAATGTATATTTGGAGGTTTGTATGATTAAAGTTGAAGAGATTTTATCGACTCTATCACCGAATCAAAAGGTTAACTATGATAAAGTGTTTCAAAAAATGGCGAGCACGTGGCAGGAAGCGGGGCTTCGACCGAAAATTCTCATGCATGTCTGTTGTGCACCATGCTCGACCTATACATTGGAGTACTTGACTCAATATGCAGATGTAACCATCTATTTTGCGAATTCCAATATTCATCCAAAGGCGGAGTACCAGCGGCGAGCAGCCGTTACAGCCCAGTTTGTCAAAGAATTTAATCAGAAAACTGGACAGTCGGTAGGCTACCTAGAAGCTGACTATAGCCCTCAGGAATTTTTCAAGAAAACTCAGCATCTTGCCAATGAGCCAGAGGGGGGAGATCGGTGTAAGGTTTGCTATGATTATCGGTTGGATAAGACTGCGGAGAAGGCAGTTGAGCTTGGTTTTGACTATTTTGGTTCGGCTTTGACAATCAGTCCACATAAGAATTCGCAGACCATCAATGCTGTTGGGATTGAGGTACAGAAATTATACGATACCCAGTATCTTCCGAGTGACTTTAAGAAAAATGGAGGCTATCAGCGTTCAGTTCAAATGTGTGAAGAGTATGACATTTATCGCCAGTGCTATTGTGGCTGTGTCTATGGGGCCAATGCCCAAGGTGTCAATCTCGTACAGGTAAAAAAAGAAGCCTTGGAATTTTTAAAAACGCACAGAGATTATTCCCACATTCCTTTCAAGGTGCTGGATAAGAATTGAGTTTTTGAGTTTAGTTTTTACTTAAGGAGCGTTTTTTCTTGCTTTCTCTATGAAATTGGTATATACTAATTATGGTTAATATATTGTACTACTAGGAGAAAAGCAAAATGAAATTGAGAAAAGTATCATTTATTTTAGTTACCTTTGTCATCGGTTTACTATCGTTATCAAGTGTAAAGGCGGAGACTTCAATGTTTGTACCAGTAGGTCAACAGAATGTTCCGGGGGTAGAAGTAGCTCCTTTTAGAACGGGTTCAGATTCTATTCATGTCCATGTTGGCTCATTTGGTTATGTCGCTACATATATAAATGGAGAACGGTTGAAGGTCGAGCCTGTAAAGCATGAACTCAAGTGTCCGAGTTATACTACAGAGAATTGCCAAACTAAAGAGTGGTATACAAGTGGGGAACGTGCGGACGGCAGTGGAGATTATGTTGTAAAATTGAATAAGAAACTCGAAGAAGGTGATGTTGTTACATTAAAATTTGCAGACGATGGGAATTTGTATTTTGGTCAATTAGTATATAAAAGTGAAAAGAAACGAGTTGAACAGAATCAAAAGGAACAAGAGGATGAGTACGCAGATGCCTTGTTCAAACGTTCTATTGAGGAAGAAGAAAATAAGACTTGGAGAGATCGGATAAAGGATACTTTTCAAGATGCTTGGTGGAATTTCAAAGGGTGGTGGAATAGCTAATAAAGGAACTGCTATTTGGAAAATAGGCCATTTGGAGTGATTATCAATTAATTTTTTCTACCTTCCTGATATAAATTTAAATGAAAGAGTCCAGACTTTATGTCTAGGCTCTTTTTGTGGTACAATGAGAAAGGAATTTTGAGGTTTTTATGACAGTAATTGAACAGATTGAAAAATTAAAAAAAGAGAAATTAGAGCTTCTGACCGTTTTATGCGGTGAAGACATCGGACAATACCAAATAGCGAAAGACTTACTTCTGAGGAAGCTTGATTTTGATGCGGCAGATTTAGGTTTTGCCTATTTTGATATGTCGGAGGCTGATTATCATCAGGTAGACTTGGACTTAGTTTCTCTTCCCTTCTTTTCAGACGAAAAAGTAGTGATTCTTGATTATTTTGCAGATTTAACGACAGATAAAAAACGGCATTTGACGGATGATGAACTCAAACAGTTTGAGGCCTATTTGGAAAATCCTGTCGAAACAACACGTTTGGTCATTCTAGCACCAGGTAAGTTGGACAGTAAGCGTCGTCTGGTCAAGCTCCTCAAACGAGATGGACTAGTATTAGAAGCCAATCCCCTGAAGGAGCTGGATTTGGAAAATCATTTCCAAAAGGAGATAATGCGTCTTGGATTGCAGATGGGAGGAGAGGTTTTTCAATATCTTTTAGAAAAGTCCAATTTTGATTTTGCAGAAATCAGTAAGAACCTAGCCTTTCTTCAATCTTATAAGGGAAAAGAGACGATTGAAATTTCAGATATTGATGCGGCTATCCCCAAAACACTACAAGATAATATCTTTGATTTAACACAGTTAATTCTACAATCCAAGGTAGACGAGGCTCGCAACTTAGTTCGTGACTTGCGGTTGCAAGGTGAGGAAGAGGTTAAGTTGATTGCCATCATGTTAACCCAATTTCGAACCTATCTACAAGTGCAAATACTACTAGAGCAAGGCCGAGGGGAACAGCAGATAGTAGCTGAGTTATCAACTATTATGGGGCGTAAGGTGAATCCATACCAAGTAAAGTATGTTTTGCGTGATTCACGCCATCTGTCCATTGGATTTTTGAAAAAAGTCGTCAAGCTCCTAATTGATACAGATTTTCAAATTAAAACAGGCCAATTTGATAAGGATTATTTATTTGATTTGGTATTATTAAAAATCGCGATTGCATAGTAAAAAGAGTATTTTAGATTTAGGGGCAACCATGGTTTCAGACAAATAAATTGAAAAGGCTCTCACATTGGAGTAGAATAGAACTATCACTTAGTATAGGAGAAAACGAAAATGACAATTATTTTACCAGACCTTCCATATGCATACGATGCTTTGGAACCACATATTGATGCAGAAACAATGACCCTTCACCATGGTAAGCACCATGCGACTTATGTTGCAAATGCTAATGCAGCACTTGAAAAACATCCTGAAATTGGCGAAGACCTTGAAGCTCTTCTTTCAAATGTTGACCAAATTCCTTCAGACATTCGCCAAGCTTTGATCAACAACGGTGGTGGTCATTTGAACCATGCTCTTTTCTGGGAATTGCTTTCACCTGAAAAAACAGAAATTTCAGCAGAATTGGCAGCAGATATTGATGCAACTTTTGGCTCATTTGATGCTTTCAAAGAAGTCTTCACTACAGCCGCAACAACTCGTTTCGGTTCAGGTTGGGCTTTCTTGGTTGTTAATAAAGAAGGCAAGTTGGAAGTTATCTCAACTGCTAACCAAGACACACCAATCATGCAAGGTTTGAAACCAATTTTGGCATTGGATGTTTGGGAACATGCTTACTACCTTAACTACCGCAATGTCCGTCCGAACTACATCAAAGCCTTCTTTGAAGTAATCAACTGGGACAAGGTTAACGAACTTTATAAAGCAGCTAAATAAGAACAGTTCTCTTCCTTTGGGAAGAGATTTTTTAGTTGCCAGGATTATTTTTGAGAGAATTGTGTAAGGGAAGAAGGGGAATTTTCGTATTATAGATAAAAATGACAATATATTTTCAGAAAACCGATGTAAAAGTAAGAATAAACGAATATTTTTATAATTTTTTGTTATAAATGACTGATTTAATATTGAAAAGCTGTAAAAAAAGGATTATTATAGATATGTCAATATGAAAAAAATAGAAGGAGCATTGTTTTGCTTATGAAAAAGAATATTCGGTTGAAAAGCAGTATACTAGCTCTTGTAGCTGGTTTTAGCGTTATTGCAACACAAACTGTTTTGGCAGATGAATTAGCTGTCCAAATTATGGGAGTTAATGATTTCCATGGTGCGCTTGATATGACGGGGACAGCGCGATTGGAAGGGGAAACAGTTCGGAATGCAGGAACTGCCGCCTTACTTGATGCTTACATGGATGATTCACAAGCAGAATTTGAAGAAACAGCAGCAGAAACAGAGACACCTGCAGAGTCTATCCGTGTTCAAGCTGGGGATATGGTTGGTGCAAGTCCATCGAATTCTGGACTTTTGCAAGATGAACCAACTGTAAAAGTCTTTAATAAAATGGATGTTGAATACGGGACTTTGGGGAACCATGAGTTTGATGAGGGACTTGATGAGTATAACCGTATCATGACTGGTGAAGCTCCAAAAAAAGGTCAGTTTAATGAGATTGTAGATAATTATACTCGTGAAGCTGCTAAACAGGAGATTGTTATTGCTAACGTTATTGACAAAGAAACGGGTGAAATTCCGTATGGTTGGAAGCCCTACGCTATTAAGACTATTCCCGTGAATGATAAAGAAGCTAAGATTGGCTTTATTGGTGTAGTTACGACAGAAATTCCTAATCTTGTTTTGAAGAAAAACTATGAGCAGTACACTTTTTTGAATGAGGCAGAGACGATTGCTAAATATGCGCGTGAGTTAGCTGAAAAAGGTGTAAATGCGATAGTTGTACTGGCTCACGTTCCAGCTACAAGCAAGGATGGTGTGGCTGCTGGTGAAGCTGCAGATATGATTGCTAAGCTAAATGAAATCTATCCTGAACACTCAGTTGACCTTGTATTTGCTGGTCATAACCATGTCTATACAAACGGTACAACGGGCAAAACCTTGATTGTTCAAGCTACCTCACAAGGTAAGGCTTACGCAGATGTTAGGGCTGTTTATGATACAGATATTGCCGACTTTAAAGCTGTTCCGACTGCGAAAATTATTGCAGTAGCACCAGGGCAGAAAACACCAAGTCCGGAAATTCAGGCAATTGTGGATGAGGCAAATACCATTGTTAAAAAAGTAACAGAGCAAAAAATTGCTACAGCTAGTCAAGCGACAGATATTTCTCGCGAAGTGAATGAATTTAAAGAAAGTGCTGTAGGTAATCTAGTAACATCGGCTCAATTAGCTATCGCTAAGAAATCGGGTTATGATGTTGACTTTGCAATGACAAACGATGGCGGGATTCGGGCAGATTTGAAAGTCCAAGAAGATGGAACAGTTACTTGGGGTGCAGCACAGGCTGTGCAACCATTTGGGAATATCTTGCAAGTTGTTCAGATGACAGGTGAGCAGATTTATACAGCCTTAAATCAACAATATGATGAAGGTGAAAAATATTTCCTTCAAATGTCTGGCATTAAATATATCTACACGAAGACTGACAATCCAACGGAAGAAAATCCTTATAAGGTTGTTAAAGCCTTCAAAGAAGATGGAACGGAGATTGTTCCGACAGAAACCTATACACTTGTCATCAACGACTTCTTATTTGGTGGTGGGGACGGCTTCTCGATTTTCAAAGAAGCTAAACTGATTGGTGCTATCAATCCAGATACAGAAGTATTTGTGGAGTACTTGACTGATTTAGAAAAAGCAGGTCAAACCATTAGTGCAACAATTCCAGGTAGAAAAGCATTTGTAGAGAAGTACGTAGAAGAACCAAAAGTAGAAGAAAAAGGAGATACTGCTGGGACAACTACCGATACGAAAACACCTGAAAAAGCAAGCGACGGTGGCGATAGTGTAGCAAATCAGAAAGCAAACGAGCAACCGGCACCATCTGGAAGTGTGGCTCCTATTTCAAATAAGAAAGCTGAAAAAGCATCAGGAAATCAAACACTTCCAAATACCGGTCAAGAAGCCCTAGGCTCACTTCTTATTAGCTTGGGTGGCTTAGTCTCACTCGGAATGGCTGTTTCAATGAGACGTAAGGAAGGGCAATAGGGATCAAGCATAAAAGTGACAAACTTTCGAAGTATGTTCTAGAATCGCTTCTTTTAGAGACTATCATGAGAGAAATACATAAAAACAATAGTGTTTCATCTTAGAGTAAGTTCTGCTTTTTTGTAAAAATTTGAAAAAACTTACATAACCTTGCTCTTGCAATCTGCTCTCTTCTGGGGTACAATAGAGAGGCAGACTTCCCTTAGTTAAATGGATATAACAAATTCCTCCTAAGAATTAGTTGCAGGTTCGATTCCTGCAGGGGAGATGGAGAGTATACGAAAAAGCCTAAATGATAGGCTTTTTTGCATTATTGAATTTCCTCACCTGCTGTCCATAAATAGTCTGTTTTCTGTTTATAAGATAAGCTATGGCAAGTACAGGAATAGCATAGGGCAGGATATTAGCTCCGAATACTTCATAACTAATGAAGAGAGGAGCCAGTATGGTATTGGAGGCTGTTCCAAATACGGCACAATACCCAAGGGCTGCAACAAGTTCAGTTGGTAGACCTAGTAATCCTGCTAAAACAGCCCCAGCACTTGCTCCAATCGCAAAGAGTGGAGTAACTTCGCCCCCTTGAAAACCTGCAGCCAAACAAAGACAGGTTAGTAGGAGTTTTAGTAGCCAATCGTAAGCAAACACCTGTTCTTCAGCTAAACTGGCATCGATCAAATTGGTTCCGAGACCAGTATAACGACCTTGATGGAAGAAAAATAGTAGAACGGTCAGTCCAACTCCCATGATAGCTATTTTAATGTAAGGATTTGGAAGCCATCGAGTTGAGATGCTTTTTGCTTGCGCCAGAAACCAAGCAAATAAATTACCGACAACTCCAAAGCAGATGGCAATCAGAAGCCATTTAAAACTATCTGTAAAATAGAATGAGGTAGTAGTGATGGTATGCGAAAATTTCTCCAATCCCAGTAAATGGGAAGTAGTAGAAGCCGTGAAAGCGGCAACTAGACAATAGGGGAGACTAGTCCAAGAATATTGGCCAACGATTACTACCTCAATGGCAAAGAAACTAGCAGCCAATGGTGTTTGAAATAACCCTGCAAAACCTGCGGCCATACCAATCTTTGTTACCATGTCTTTGGACAAGTGTGTGAAACCATGTTTTTGTAACCAGTGTGAGAGACTGGCTCCAAGTTGGACAGCTACTCCTTCGCGGCCAACGGAAGCGCCAAAAATATGACTGAGCCAAGTTGTAGTGATGATGAGCGGAATGAGAACTGGAGAAATGTGCACATTCTCACCTTGTCCAACTCTGAAGACTAAGCCCATACCTGCTTGGACTTCCCTCCCCCATTTTTGATAGACGAAAACAATCACCAACCCTGCAAGTGGCAGAAAGGGGATTAGATAAGTAAAGAATTCAGACCGTAAGTCACCAATCCCTAGTAGAATTTTTCCAAAGAGTGTGGTCACCAATCCTGCTATCAGTCCCATAAGAATAGAAAAGGCGAGGAATTGGCTAGCTTGCTTGACTTTACTGGTCATCTTGAGCTAATTTTGCAGCTTGATAGGCTCTCGATTGGGCCATGATATCGCTAAAGGTCGCTTGAATGGCAGAGCGGTAATCATCCTTTTGGACTAATTTTCCAACTCGTTCAAGGACAGCATTTTCTCGGCTGGTATCCAAAACAGGCTTACCTGTTGCTCGTTTGTAGGCTGTGACTTGGTCGACCAACTCCATTCGTTTTTCAAGTAGTTCAACCAATTGGCTATCAATCGTGTTAATCTGTTCGCGGATGCAATCCAAATTCATCTTATAAACCTCCGTATATTGTTTCAGTTGTTTTTTAGTATAGCAAAAAACAAGGCAGAATACTAGCCTTGTTTGAGGAAGTTACCAACTTGCTTTTTTTACCCCAGGAAGTTGACCAAGATGGGCTAATTCACGGAAGGTAATCCGACTCACACCGAATTTTCGCATATAAGCATGCGGACGGCCATCGGTCCTGTCGCGGTATTTCAGTCGATTTGGATTTGAGTCGCGAGGTAATTTTCGAAGTGCTTGATAGTCACCTTTTTCTTTGAGACTTTTTCGCAAATCCGCATAACGTTCGATTAATTCCAACTGTCTCTGATAGCGTGCCATTTTTGATTTTTTAGCCATAAAATTCTCCTTTTTTTAAAAAACTTAACCAGTTAATTATATATCAAAAAAATAAAGATTGCAAACAATAGGTGTACAATCTTAATAAATGGCTAAAAGAAAACAGACTAGACCTATTGATGAAGCCAGTCTGTTTGTCAGTTAATTCATTGTATCTAATTTTGCAACAAGGTCTGTCGCGAATTGCTCAAGGTTAACAATATCCTCATCTTCAGCGGCAAGGTCTACCTTAACATTTTCGGCACCCTTAGTTGCACCACGTGAACCCAACATGACATCAAAGTCATCTACTGCACTACAGAAGTCATCATAGAAGGTATCGCCAGAACCACAAACACCGTAGACCTTACCAGTCAAATCTAAGTCAGCTAGGTCAGCATAGAAATCAACAATTTCATCTGGAAGCTCACCGTCTCCACCGTAAGAATAGGTGTAGCTGGCTACCACGATGAGGTCCGCATCCAAGATTTCTTCGGTTTCAATAGTCGTACATTCGTGAACCTGTACTTCCAAACCTAACTCTTCTAGCTTACTGGCGACGATGTCAGCAATTTCTTCTGTGTTACCAGTCATACTAGCGTAAACTATTTTTGCTAGTGCCATAATTTCCTCCAAATTACATAGTAATTCCATTATACCACACTCCCATCATTTTCAAAAGGGGAAGTTTATGCTAAAATGATGAAAAGGAGTTGCTATGACAATTTACAGTAAAATTATTGAAAAAATTCACGAATACGACACGATTATTATTCATCGACATAAACGACCAGATCCGGATGCCATTGGTAGTCAAGTTGGCTTGCAGAAACTCTTGCAGAAGAATTTTCCTGAAAAAAACATCAAGGTAACCGGTTTTGAGGAACCAAATCTTGCTTGGATGGCAGGAATGGACGCAGTTGCAGACCAAGACTATCAAGGAGCCTTGGTTATCGTGACAGACACTGCCAATACGGCGCGTGTGGATGACGACCGTTATACTCAAGGAGATTTCTTGATTAAAATCGATCATCACCCCAATGAAGAGCCTTATGGCGACCTGCTCTGGGTCAATACGGAAGCCAGTTCATGCAGTGAAATGATTGCGGAACTGGCCATCCAGAGCCAACTGGAACTAGATGGAGAGATTGCTCGTCTACTCTATGCAGGAATTGTGGGCGATACAGGCCGCTTTCTCTATCCAGCAACCAGCTCGCGCACCTTTGAGATTGTTGCTCGTCTCCGCCAAGAAGATTTTGACTTTGCAAGGATGTCTCGCCAGATGGATACCATTGATTTCAAGATTGCCAAGTTGACAGGTTACGTCTACGACAACTTGGAAGTGGATGAACATGGTGCGGCACGTGTCGTTTTGACACAGGATATTCTCGAAAAATATGGCGTGACCGATGCGGACACTTCCTTTATCGTAGGTGCACCAGGACGGATTGGAATCGTTCAATCTTGGGGGATTTTTGTGGAACAAACTGACGGAAATTACAGAGTCCGTTTGCGCAGCAAGTATCTTCCAATCAACGAGATTGCCAAACGCCACGATGGCGGTGGCCACCCACTAGCAAGTGGTGCTAACTCTTATTCACTCTCCGAAAATGAACAAATATACCAAGAAATCCAAGAGGTAGTGAGGAATGCAAGCAAGTAGTCGCTCCCTTCGTCTTATGGGAACCATCATTGAAACCAGAATATGGCATCCTCAGGCAGAACCGATTTTGGATCAGGTAGAAGAGCTTCTCTATCTCTACAAGGACCGCTTTTCTGCCAATGACTTGACCTCTGAATTGATGGAGGTCAACCTCAATGCAGGTGTTCAGGCGGTTCCTGTTGCTGATGACCTGTATGAATTGATTAAGTTGGGCAAAGAACACAGTCTGGCTCAGGGATCTTTTTTGAATATTACCATTGGCCCCCTTGTGCAAAGCTGGCGGATTGGATTTAGCGATGCCAAACTTCCAAACCCAGAAATGATCAGTGAAAAACTCCAACTCATCAATCCAAGGGACATTGAATTAGATGATGAGGAGCAGACAGTCTATTTGAAAAAAGAAGGCATGGCGATCGATTTGGGTGCTCTTGCTAAAGGATATGTGGCAGATAAGATTGTCGACTTCCTTAAAAGAATAGGTGTGGAGGCTGGACTGATTAACCTGGGTGGCAACGTCCTGACCTTTGGTCAAGCTCCTCACAATGCCGATGGCTATTGGCGAATTGGTATACAGGATCCTCAGAAACCACGTGGTGAAAATGCCCTCGTCCTCAAAATAGGAGAAGAATCGGTAGTCACCTCTGGTATTTACGAAAGAACCCTTACCGTGAATGGAAAGACCTATCATCATATTTTGAGTTCCGAGACCGGCTATCCAATCGAGTCGCAGCTGGCTAGTTTGACCATTGTGTCCAAACAATCTGTTGATGGTGAGATTTGGACGACACGACTGTTTGGTCAAGACATAACTCGGATTTATAAGATGGTAGAAGAAACTGATGGTATCGAGGCGGTCTTGATAGGGCTGGATGGGAGGATTCTAGTGACTTCGGGACTTTCTGATAAAGTTCTTGCTGGTAAAGAAAGAATTTCTGATAGCTTGGGCAGTCCTTCAAGAGGCGGATTTGGCGCCAGAGTAACTTCTGACCTTGCTTCGGGTGCTTCCGTACTATAACTTGAAAAAATATTAAAAAAATAGGTAAAAAGACTTGCCATAAGAACAAACTTTTGGTAAACTTAAATGGTTATAATCTATGGCTCGGAAAGAGTCCATGGCAGAAAGGAATTTTAAAATGAAAAAAGATATCCATCCAGAATATCGCACTGTTGTCTTCATGGACACAACTACTGGCTACAAGTTCCTGAGCGGTTCAACTAAGAAATCTAACGAAACAGTTGAATTCGAAGGTGAAACTTACCCATTGATCCGTGTGGAAATTTCATCAGACTCACACCCATTCTATACTGGACGTCAAAAGTTCACTCAAGCAGATGGACGTGTGGATCGCTTCAACAAAAAATACGGTCTCAAATAAAAAAACAGTCCTTAACGGACTGTTTTTTCACGAGCTTGAAAACAAAAGAGCGAGTTATGGTCCAGTGGACCATTTTTTCTTTGCCTCTAGAAATTGGAGAGGGCTTTTTTGGTGCGTGATTGCCAAAATGATTGCCATTGGTTTACATACTCATGGCTTTGGCAAACTTAAGGGGTGTGTGAAGGTAAAGCATTATATTTCAGCCTGTTCGAAGGTATGAAGATACACGTATTTTATGATTTGTGCACTAGTAATACTCTTCGAAAATCAAAATTATCCGTTGTCAACTTGCCTTGATGAACTCCAGTTCTATCTTCGACTTCGTTTCCTAGGCTACTTTTGATTTTCGTTGAGTATAAATCGTATCCCCTCAGATGTAACTAGATTTTTAGTTTCAATGAGAGATGATTTTTGCTATAATGGAACGAGTAAGAATTTGAAGTGAAAGTATGAGGAAATTGATGAAAAATAGGGGAACAATCGATAGTCGAGTAGACTACTCACTTATTTTACCGGTCTTTTTTTTATTAGTTGTGGGGATTATTTCTCTCTACATTGCGGTTAGTCAAGATTATCCGGATAATGTTGTACAGATGGTTGGTCAACAAATTGCTTGGATAGGAATTGGAACAGTGGCAGCTTTTTTGGTCATGTTCTTTTCCACTAAGTTTCTGTGGCAAATCACACCTTACTTGTACGTACTTGGGCTAGGACTTATGGTATTGCCTTTGTTTTTCTACAGTCCAGACTTAGTAGCATCAACGGGAGCAAAAAACTGGGTAACGATTGGTGGAATGACTCTTTTCCAACCATCCGAATTTATGAAAATAGCCTACATCATTATGTTGTCAAGGGTGATTGTCACCTTTCATAAGTATTATCCAAATCGAAAAATTCGTGAGGATTTTATGTTGATTGGTTATATGACACTGTTTACTATCCCAGTCCTGATTTTGTTGGCCTTACAGAAAGATTTAGGAACTTCCTTAGTATTTGTAGCAATCTTTAGCGGAATGCTTCTGTTATCAGGAGTTTCTTGGAAAATTCTATTACCGACTGCCTTAACGGGGATTGTTTTGGTTGGTGGATTTATGCTGATTTTTATTTCTCCTGGTGGAACAACATTCCTCCACAATTTGGGGATGGATACTTATAAAATCAATCGTATTGCAGCCTGGCTTGATCCCTTTAAAAATGCCCAATCAACGACCTACCAGCAAGCTCAAAGTTTGATAGCTATCGGAAGTGGTGGCTTAAAAGGACTAGGTTTCAATAAAACAAATCTTCTTATCCCTGTTCGAGAAAGTGATATGATTTTTACGGTGATTGGCGAGGACTTTGGCTTTATTGGAGGGACGGTATTGATTGGACTATACTTGTTGCTCATTTATCGAATGCTGCGGGTAACGTTGAAGTCAAATAATCGATACTACACTTACATATCAACTGGCTATATCATGATGCTGTTGTTCCATGTGTTTGAAAATGTTGGCGCTGCGACTGGTTTGTTACCTTTAACAGGTATTCCTTTGCCGTTTATCTCCCAAGGTGGTTCGTCCATGGTTTCAAATCTGATTGGTGTTGGTCTAGTGCTGTCAATGGGGTATCAGTCACGACTAGCTGATGAGAAGGAAACAAATCGATCACGTCGCTATAGAAAAATTACGATAAAACGTTAGAAAGTTGGTTTATATGACAAGAGTTGCGGTTGTTTTAGCCGATGGTTTTGAAGAAATCGAAGCATTGGCCCCTGTAGATGTATTTCGTCGAGCTCATTTTGACTGTCAGATTGTTGGTTTAGATAGTCATGAAGTGGAGGGATCGCACGATATTCGTGTTCAAACTGACCAAGTCTTTGATGGAGACTTGTCTTCCTTTGATCTGATTGTTTTGCCAGGAGGAATGCCAGGTTCTGTTCACCTTAGAGATTCAGAGTCACTGATTACGGAATTGCAAAGAGCGGTTGCATCGGGAAAATCAGTAGCAGCAATTTGTGCGGCACCAATTGTTCTGGATAAGGCTGGTTTGTTAGATAGTCGTCACTATACATGTTTCCCAGGGAAAGAAAAAGACATTCCGTCAGGTATTCATCTGGAAGAGGATGTGGTCGTTGATGGTCCAATTATCACTAGCCGAGGCGCTGGAACAAGTTTGGATTTCGCCTATAAATTGGTTGATTTATTTGGTGGAGATGGGGAAAGCCTAGCTCAAACAATGGTTTATCATAGTTAAAGTAATGAAGAAGATGGAGCTAATGTTTCCTCTTCTTTTTTCTATCAAAATATTAGAAAATATGGTATAATAAGGGGTATTCGTTAGAATGATTTTTGCTCTAAAAATATGTCTCGCTTTTATCCAGATGGATTGGTTTTTCTATTTTTAAGGAGCAACAAATAGAAAATAAGGAAAAGAAATGACAGAAGAAATCAAAGATTTACAAGAGAAGGCTCAAGAATATGATGCCAGTCAGATTCAAGTCTTGGAAGGTCTTGAAGCTGTTCGAATGCGTCCAGGGATGTATATCGGCTCAACATCTAAAGAAGGTCTCCATCACTTGGTTTGGGAAATTGTCGATAACTCAATCGATGAGGCGCTGGCTGGTTTTGCGGATAAAATTGAAGTTTATATTGAGCCAGATAACTCTATCACGGTTATTGATAATGGACGTGGTATTCCGGTAGATATTCAGGAAAAAACTGGTCGTCCAGCGGTAGAAACTGTCTTTACAGTGCTCCATGCAGGTGGTAAATTTGGCGGAGGCGGTTATAAGGTCTCAGGTGGATTGCACGGCGTAGGTTCATCAGTCGTAAACGCCCTATCTACTCAGCTAGACGTCCATGTCTACAAAAATGGTCAGGTCTATTTCCAAGAGTATAAACGAGGTGAAGTCGTTGCAGATTTGGAGGTTGTTGGAGAAACAGACCGTTCTGGTACAACTGTACATTTTACACCTGATCCAGAAATTTTTACTGAGACGACTGAGTTCGACTTTGCAAAATTAAATAAGCGGATTCAAGAATTGGCCTTCCTAAATCGTGGTTTAAATCTCTCTATTACGGACAAACGTGAGGGAGTAGAGCAAACAAAGGAATATCACTACGAAGGTGGTATTGCTTCCTACGTTGAGTATCTTAATGAGAACAAGGATGTCATTTTTGAGACCCCTATCTATACAGAAGGTGAAATGGATGATATTACCGTTGAGGTTGCCATGCAATATACAACGAGTTATCATGAAAACGTAGTTAGTTTTGCCAACAATATTCACACGCATGAAGGTGGTACTCATGAGCAAGGATTCCGTACAGCTCTGACACGTGTTATCAACGACTACGCCAAGAAAAATAAAATTCTCAAAGAAAATGAGGACAATTTGACTGGTGAAGATGTGCGTGAAGGCTTGACAGCGGTCATTTCTGTTAAGCACCCAGGGCCTCAATTTGAGGGACAAACTAAGACAAAACTTGGGAATAGTGAAGTGGTCAAAATTACCAACCGCCTTTTCTCTGATGCCTTTGCAGAATTTCTTTTGGAAAATCCACAGATTGCTAGACGGATTGTTGAAAAAGGGATCTTGGCAAGCAAGGCTCGTATTGCTGCTAAGCGTGCGCGTGAGGTAACTCGTAAGAAATCGGGTCTTGAAATCTCAAACCTCCCAGGTAAGTTAGCGGACTGTTCCTCAAATGATGCAACGAAGACAGAGCTTTTCATTGTTGAGGGGGACTCAGCCGGTGGTTCAGCTAAATCCGGTCGCGACCGTGAATTTCAGGCTATTTTACCGATTCGTGGTAAGATTTTGAACGTAGAAAAAGCCAGCATGGACAAGATTTTGGCCAACGAAGAAATCCGTAGTCTATTTACAGCTATGGGAACTGGCTTTGGTGCGGATTTCGACGTTAGCAAGGCACGTTATCAAAAATTAGTCATTATGACAGATGCCGATGTCGATGGTGCCCATATTCGGACACTCCTTCTGACATTATTTTACCGCTACATGCGTCCTGTTGTAGAAGCGGGATACGTACATATCGCTCAACCACCTATTTACGGTATCAAGGTTGGAAGTGAGATAAAAGAATATATTCAACCTGGGGTTAATCAAGAGCAAGAATTGCAAGATGCCTTAGAAAGATATAGTACGGGACGGTCCAAGCCAACGATCCAACGTTACAAAGGTTTGGGAGAAATGGATGATCATCAGTTGTGGGAAACTACGATGAATCCTGAAAATCGTCTCATGGCACGCGTTTCAGTTGATGATGCGGCAGAAGCCGATAAGATTTTTGACATGCTAATGGGGGATAAGGTTGAACCTCGTCGAGAGTTTATCGAGGAAAATGCTGTTTATTCAACATTGGATGTTTAAAAACTAAAAAAACAAGTGCATATACTAGAGATTTATGGTATAATTAAGCGATATTTTCTAGTAATTACTATGAGCTAAGGAGATTTACATGCCTACAGGAACAATCATCTTAATCGTTTCGATTGTTATTATTTTAATCATTGCCTATGTAGCTTGCCTGATTGTTCGTAAACGAAATGACAACCTTTTGGTTGCATTGGAAGAACGTAAGGAAGAGCTATTTAACCTTCCAGTTAATGAAGAAGTCGAAACTGTCAAAGCACTTCATTTGATTGGTCAAAGTCAGGTGTCATTCCGTGAATGGAATCAAAAATGGGTTGATTTGTCTCTCAATTCATTTGCCGATATTGAAAATCATATCTTTGAGGCAGAAGGCTATAACAATGCCTTTCGCTTTGTGAGTGCAAAGAACGCTATCGAGAGTATCGACAGCCAAATTGATTTAATTGAAGAAGATATTGCCTCTATCCGTCAAGGTTTGATGGAGTTGAAGGAGCAAGAAGAGAAAAACTCTGGTCGCGTAAAACATGCGTTAAACTTGTTCGATAGTTTACAGGAAGCTGTTCGTGAAAATCCAGATAGCTACGGTGAGACACTACCAGAACTTGAGAAACAATTGAAAAATATTGAAGTTGAGTTTTCTGAATTTGTGATGCTCAATTCCTCAGGTGACCCGATTGAAGCTTCTGAAATCCTTGATAAGACTGAAGAGCATATGATTGCTCTCAATCAAATCATGGATCGCATTCCAAGTTTGATTGAACGAGTTACAAAAGACTTCCCAGAGCAATTGGAAGATTTGGAGTCGGGTTATCGTAAACTGGTTGAGCAGAATTATTTGTTCACAGAAGCTAACATCGAGTCACAGTTCCAAAATATTCGTGTTTCAATTCGTGAAAATACTGCTTTGATTGTTTCCTTTGATTTGGATGCGGCAGAAGCTGAAAATGAGGGAATTCAAGCAAAAATTGATCATTTGTATAAAGTCTTCAATCGTGAAATCGAAGCGAATAAGGAAGCTGTTAAGATTAGTAAAAACTTGCCAAAATTCTTGGAGCATGTTGTCCAAAATACACAGCTCTTGGATGAGGAAAGCCAACGCCTAAACGCAACTTACTTGCTGGCAGATAGCAAACTTTCACGGATCAATCAGCTTAAAGCTCGTTTGGAATCGATTGAAATTGTTGTTACAGAAAGTGTGGAAGACATTGAAAATCCACAAGTTGCATATTCTATTTTGGAAGAGCGTTTGGACCATTCATTGGCAAGCTTGAAAGAAATCGAAGAGGAGCAGCTTGTTTTAGCTGACTATCTTAAATCACAAGAATTGTCAGAGAGCACAGCGCGTAAGAAAGCTACACTTTATATCAACAAATTGCATACCCTTAAGCGTTATATGGAAAAACGCAACCTTCCAGGAATTCCAGCTGAATTTTTAACAAACTTCTTTAGAACGAGCGATCATGTGGAAGCCTTGATTGCCGAGCTAGACTATAAACGAATCAATATCGAAGTTGTTAACCGTTTGTTGGAAAATGCAACGTATGATATGAATCAATTGGAAGAGTTAGCGTATTTGATTGTGCAAAATGCGACTTTAACAGAGCAGTTGCTACAATACTCTAACCGTTATCGTTCATTCGATGAAAGTGTGCAAAAAGCATTTAACCGTTCATTATCAATTTTTGAAAAGGATTTTGATTACCAAGCAGCATTTGAAGAAATTTCATTTGCTCTGGAAACAGTTGAACCTGGTGTAACAGAGCGTTTTGTACGTTCATACGAAAAAACTCGCGAAGCCATTCGCTATTAGATAAAAAGCCATTTGGCTTTTTATTTTTATACTTTGAAAGGAATATCGGAAATGACAACTGGATTATTAGTTATGGATGTTGATTCAACATTAATTTTGGAAGAAGGAATAGATCTACTTGGAGAAGAGGCCGGTTTAGGAGCGCAAGTTGCAGCAATTACCGAACGTGCTATGCGTGGGGAATTGGATTTTGAAGAAGCCTTACGTGAACGTGTGGCGTTGTTAAAGGGACTGCCTGTTTCTGTGTTTGATCGAATTATCAAAAAAATCCACTTTACGCCTGGAGCAGCAGAATTAGTCTCAGAATTAAAAATGCGAGGCTATAAGGTAGCAGTCGTTTCAGGCGGGTTTCATGAAACAGTCGATCGACTAGCTGCACAGTTAGAGTTAGACTATGTTCGGGCTAATCGATTAGAAGTAGTAGATGGAGTATTGACGGGACAAGTATTGGGTGAAATTGTAACGAAAGATACTAAAAAAGCATGTTTAGAAGAATGGGCGACAGAAAATGGGCTGAGTCTATCTCAAACGATTGCCATGGGGGATGGAGCAAATGATCTACCAATGATTCAACGAGCAGGAATTGGAGTAGCTTTCTGTGCTAAACCGATTGTCCAAGAACAGGCGCCCTACCAAATAAATGAAAAAAATCTCTATAAACTAATAGAGATTTTAGATAGTAAATAATGGGAGCGGGAAAGAACTCGACTAGTCAAAAAAAGAGTTCGTCTTCCCGCCCCCGCACAGTTGATTAGGTCAGATTTGGAGTGTAAAACACGAACAAATCTGCCAATCAACCACTGCGCTGAGATGTTGACACGAACCCTGAGAAGCGAGGTTGGTCTTTTTGCCCAGCCTCTTTATTCTGTTGTCAGTAAAATCCTTTTCAAATCTTGGACGGTTTCGACAATCATGGTGGCCCCAGCCTTTTCAAATTCCTGTTTGTTCCCATAGCCGTAAAGAACACCGATAGCGGGAAGTTGGTGTTTGCGTGCTCCTTCAATATCATGTTCCCTATCTCCAATCATCACAGCATGGTTTGGAAATGCTTCTAATTGATTTATAGCATAGCCGATGACGTCCGCCTTACTGATGCGACTACTATCCAGACTAGCACCGGCAATGACATCAAAGTAGTGAGCAATACCAAAATGTTCTAGAATCTGTTTGGCAAATATTTCTGGCTTTGAGGTAGCAATTACTAGTGTTTTTCCAGCTGTTCTCAATTCTTCAAGCAGAGGGATGATTCCAGGATAGAGTTGATTTTCAAACATTCCTTTTTCTTTAAAATAGATACGGAAAGCATCAACTGCACTTTGTGTATCTTCAGGGCTGAGTTGGTAGAATCGTGAAAAAGATTCATAGAGTGGCGGGCCGATGAATCGGTTTAAATTGGCTGTATCTGGTTCTTCAATTCCCATTTTTTCTAGTGCGTAGGCGACGGAGTTTAAGATTCCTTGTCCAGAATCAGTAAGAGTTCCATCTAAGTCAAATAATATAGTTTGATACATACTTATCTCCTTTCTTTCAGTATAACACAGACGATGAAAAACAGAAAAGATTTATTGAAAGCTGAATAGTAGCGTGATATACTAATAATATAAAGGAGGTTAGTATCATGCATATTCTCATTGCTCCAGATTCATTTAAAGAGTCTCTTTCAGCTACAAAGGTTGCTGAAGCGATTAAAAAAGGATTTTCTAAGGTTTATCCACAAGCAGGGTATGACTTAATTCCCCTAGGAGATGGTGGCGAAGGGACAGTTGAGAGTCTAATGCAGGCCTTATCCTTGGATGTAACCCAGACTTGGGTGACAGGCCCATTTGGAGATAAAATTAAGGTTTCCTATGCGGTTAAAGATGATCTTGCGGTTTTTGAAATGGCTGAGATTGTAGGGCTTGCAAGTATCCCGCATGGAAAAAGGAGTCCTCTCTTTATTAAGACACAAGGAATTGGGGAGCTGATTGTAGAGCTCGTTCAAAACGGTGTCAAACGCATATTTATAGGAGTAGGTGGCTCTGCCAGCCATGATGGTGGTATCGGAATGGCGGCAGGTTTAGGAGTGAAATTTTATAATCGAGAGGGAAAAGAAGTAGAGGCAATTGGAGCTCATATCGGGGAGATTGTCAGTTTTTCCACAGAGGATATGTTGGTAGATTTATCTCAGGTCAGGATTGATTTGGTAACGGATGTGGAGAATCCGCTTTGTGGACCAGCGGGAGCCACATTTGTTTTTGCAGGTCAGAAAGGTCTTGCCTCTGCTGAATTTGAACTAGTAGACAAGAAAATGGAGTCCTTTTATAAATTAGTTAATCCAATGCTACTCGATTTGGCTGGAGCGGGTGCTGGAGGAGGTATGGCAGCAGGTTTAGTCCAATTTGCTGGTGCTCGCATTCAAAAAGGCATTGACTTTGTCTTGGACCAGTTGGATTTTGATCATTGCGTTGCCAAAGCGGATCTGGTTGTGGTCGGAGAAGGGCGGATGGATGCCCAAAGCTTATCAGGGAAGACTCCGATAGGAGTAGCTAGACGTACGCCGACTGGGATTCCCATCATTGCAATTTGTGGTAGCCTCAAAGACGATCTTCCCGAGTTTCCTTTTGAAAATATCTGCGCCGCTTTTCCGATCATTGCAAGCGTTGAAAGTTTGGAGGACACGCTTCAAAAAGCAGAAAAAAAACTGGTCCGCACGGCAGAACAGGTGGCAAGAATTCTTCAGTTAGGAGGTCAACAAAGATGGAATTAGTGAAATATGTGGCTATTATCTTATTTATTGTTATTTGTCTTGCAAAGCTAGTATCTGTTATGAGACTTTCCAAAAAAGAAAGAGGAATGGAAACGAATGTAATAAAGGCAAATGGAGCAATGTTCTTTTTCAATGAAAAAAATGAAAGAGGCAGATTGCTAGGAATCCTTTGTCTAACCTGTATTATTTTTACTTTAATATTTATACTGCTTTATTGATAAATAAGTCTAACCAAATAATTTTTTCCAGAAGGAAGGTTTTGCATCTTCCTTTTTTTCTTCTGGTTTTGAGATAAGATTTGGAAATATAGATTCTAAGCTAACTTCTTCATTATCCACAGCGTGGTCTGTATGAAAGACAAGTGCGTAGGGAGATTGTCCTATTTTTTCATCGATGATAGCGGTAGTAATGCCGAAGTTCTGAGCAATTTTTAGTAGTGAAATTTGTTGCTTGTCAGACAGGGCTGGCGAGAGTTTGAGGAATAGAGGAGAGTAGCTACTTGCTAGTTTTTGGCAAATTGTATCGAACTTATTTCCGACGACTTCACTACTCAAATCGTCAAAGGAAACGAGCAGGACAACCCGTTCGCGATAGGTTCCCATGTATAGACGTTGTTCATCTGGATTCAATCGTGTTTCGCCAGAGGCTTTCTGTAGTATGGTAGTATTTAAATCATTCATGGTTTCAGTATAACATACTCAGTTAACTTTGAAAAGGAAGGCGTTTACATTATTTCTTTCAGTAAAATAACCTGTTTTTTCTTGAAAAATCCCTTCTTTTAGGGTATGATAGCTATGTAACAATTTTAAACTCAAAGGAGAGTAATATAATGTCAATTATTACTGATGTTTACGCTCGCGAAGTCCTTGACTCACGCGGTAACCCTACACTTGAAGTTGAAGTTTATACTGAATCAGGTGCTTTCGGACGTGGTATGGTTCCTTCAGGAGCTTCTACTGGTGAGCACGAAGCAGTTGAGCTTCGCGACGGTGACAAATCTCGTTACCTTGGTCTTGGTACTCAAAAAGCTGTTGACAACGTGAACAACGTGATTGCTGACGCTATCATCGGTTTTGACGTTCGTGATCAACAAGCTATCGACCGCGCTATGATCGCTCTTGACGGTACTCCTAACAAAGGTAAATTGGGTGCAAACGCAATCCTCGGTGTTTCTATCGCTGTTGCGCGTGCTGCTGCTGACTACCTTGAAGTGCCACTTTACACTTACCTTGGTGGATTCAACACTAAAGTATTGCCAACTCCAATGATGAACATCATCAACGGTGGTTCTCACTCAGATGCTCCAATCGCTTTCCAAGAATTCATGATCTTGCCAGTTGGCGCTCCTTCATTCAAAGAAGGTCTTCGTTGGGGTGCTGAAGTATTCCACGCTTTGAAGAAAATCTTGAAAGCTCGTGGTTTGGTAACAGCTGTTGGTGACGAAGGTGGTTTCGCTCCTAAGTTCGAAGGAACTGAAGACGGTGTTGAAACAATCATCGAAGCTATCGAAGCTGCTGGTTACGAAGCTGGCGAAAACGGCATCATGATCGGTTTCGACTGTGCGTCATCTGAATTCTACGACAAAGAGCGTAAAGTTTACGACTACACTAAATTCGAAGGCGAAGGTGCTGCTGTTCGTACATCTGCAGAACAAATCGACTACCTTGAAGAATTGGTTAACAAATACCCAATCATCACTATCGAAGATGGTATGGATGAAAACGACTGGGATGGCTGGAAAGCTCTTACTGAGCGTCTTGGCAAACGCGTTCAATTGGTTGGTGACGACTTCTTCGTAACAAACACTGACTACCTTGCACGTGGTATCAAAGAAGGTGCTGCTAACTCAATCCTTATCAAAGTTAACCAAATCGGTACTCTTACTGAAACATTTGAAGCTATCGAAATGGCTAAAGAAGCTGGCTACACTGCCGTTGTATCACACCGTTCAGGTGAAACTGAAGATTCAACAATCGCTGACATCGCAGTTGCAACTAACGCTGGCCAAATCAAGACTGGTTCATTGTCACGTACAGACCGTATCGCTAAATACAACCAATTGCTTCGTATCGAAGATCAACTTGGTGAAGTTGCAGTCTACAAAGGCTTGAACTCATTCTACAACTTGAAAAAATAAATTAGTACAGTGTACTAATTTATCCCCGAGCTAGAATAGCGAGGGTTATAATAAGAACAAGTCTGGAAAGTTCCAGACTTGTTTTTCAATGTCTGGGAGACTGTTTTATCCCCGAGCTAGTATAGTGAGGGTTATAGTAAGAACAAGTCCGAAGATTTTTGGACTTGTTTTTCTATGTACATTGTACTAATTTATCCCTGAGCTAGAATAGCAAGGGTTATAATAAGAACAAGTCTGGAAAGCTCCAGACTTGTTTTTTCGTCGTACAGTGTGCTAATTTATTTTCGGACTAACAAAGTGAGGGACAGCAAAACTCTCTAGGGAGTTTTCTTTGTCTTGATATTGATAAAATGATATTCTAAAAAGGCAGATCAACTTAAGTATTCTCATTTTGAAAAGAGATGGAGAGTGGGATGATAGAGTGGATATTTTTTGATTTGGGTTCAACGCTTTTAGATGAAGAGGCTGCTTATGGTTATTATATAGACAAGTGTGTGAAGAAGTTAGAGTCTCTGGATATAGAGGTTTCATCAGATTCTTATAAAAAGAAAATGGTGGAGTATGCTCATAAGTCGCTGGACCCCATTCGTGTGACCTGGCAATATTTTGCACCGACCGAGCCACGTCCTTTGTGGACAAATGAGGGTGTGAGCCTGTATCCTGAAACAATAGATGCTCTAGAGAAGTTATCACAAAACTATCGATTGGGGATTATTGCCAATCAGTCTAGTAGTATTAGAGAACTGCTTAAAGAGTGGGGAATTGAGTCTTATTTTCAACTCATCGTCCTCTCTGAAGAGGTTGGGCTATCTAAACCAGATACAACGATTTTCACACTTGCCTTGCAAAAAGCAAACATCCCTGCAGATAGAGTTGTCTATGTCGGGGATAGGTATGATAATGATATTCTACCTGCTAAATCTTTGGGAATGTGGACTGTACGGATACTGACAGGTTTTGGAAAGCATGCCAGTGAAAATGAAAAATTGAAGAGTGATTTGGTAATTCCTTCATTGCAAGAGATAACAAATATTTTTGAACAAACAAAAAAACTAGACTGAACCTCCTCAGCCTAGTTTTTACATGTATTAGAACAAGCCTTTAACTTTATCTAAAAGACCGTTAACACCTTCAGAACCTGATAACAAGCCTTTTGCTTGTTCCAAGTATTCACCGAATTGGTCCTTGTTTTCTTCGATAAATTGTTTTGCACCATCAAAGTCTTTGTTTGCAATCAATTCTTTTACTTGGTTAAAAAGATCTACTGGATTCATGTTGAAATCACCTCCTATGAGACTATTAAACCAAAACTGTACGGATTTCACAACTGAAACGACTTATAAAAATGTAACGCAAACTGCTTCAGGAACATAGAAATCGTGTGAGAGCTCAGTCAAACAGCCATTTTCGGCATCTCTTTCGAATACAGTTGCATTGTCAGAATCTTGATGGACAACAATCAAATGCTTTTCATCAGGACTAAGCGTGAAATCGCGAGGAGTTTTTCCATTTGTTGGGACGATTTCAACTAATTCTAAGCTGGCATCAGCAAGCGTTTTGTAGACTGCGATAGAGTCGTTTCCGCGGTTGGATCCATAAATAAATTTACCATCCTTTGTGATGCGAATAGCGGCAGTACCGTTGAAACCAGTATGGTCTTCTGGGAGAGTAGAGACAGTTTGTAGGTGTTCAAATTGTCCCCAGCCGTCATAGATAAGCACCTCAATAGTTGAATTGAGTTCACAGATGAGATAGGCGATTTTTGCGACAGGATGGAAGACAATGTGACGTGGACCACTTCCTGGTGCAGCCTGATAGGTTGCGATTCTCTCTACTTTTCCTTGGTCAGATACCTTATAGGTTACCACTTGATCACATCCTAAATCACAGGTTACTAAAAATTTATCGGGCGTCAAATCAGAAAAGTGAACGTGGGCGGAAGCTTGGTTTTCGTGCGGCCCAGATCCTTCGTGTTGAGCGACATCAGCTAATTCTAGTGACCCATCCGCCAAACGTTTATAAACAAGTAGTTGCCCTTTGTGGAAATTGGAGCCATAAACTAAATCTCTTGCTTCATCTACAGCGACATAGCAAAGTGGTGCACCCTCTGATACAACATGGTTGAGTAGAGTATAGTCAGCATTAAAGGCAGCGATACCTCCTAGACCATTTTCAGCGCCGACGGAGTATAGATGTCCGACCTTATCAAAGGCAAGGTAGGTAGGGTTAGGTTCTTCAGTGACCAATTCTAGATTGCTAAGTTGTCCTGTTTCAGAGTCAAAATTTGCTTTATAAATTCCTTTTGATTCACGTTTTGTGTAGGTACCGAAATAGATAGTCATAGGATTCTCCTTTTTGGAAATGATTGATAAAATTATACCATGTTTTTCTGAGAAAGTCGTATAAATTCTGTAGTTGATTTTTACAAAAATCCTTTCTCCATGTTACAATAGAAAAAAAGACTAGGAGTGTATTAGATGGAGGATAAGCATCAAAAATTTAGTCTGACTTGGTTTTTCCGCTTGTTTTTGAATAGCCAAGCAGTGACATTTTTATTAGTAACCTTGCTGACTTTTTTGACCATATTTATTTTTAGTAAAATTAGTTTTTTATTCAGACCAATAGGAAGCTTTTTAGAAATTGTATTGTTACCGATGATTTTAACAGGTCTTTTGTATTACCTGTTAAATCCGATGGTTGACTGGATGGAAAAGCATAAAATTTCTCGTACAGTTGGTATTTCCATTCTCTTTGTTTTAATCAGTCTTCTCATTATCTGGGGACTGGCGGTGGCAATTCCGAGTATTCAAGAGCAAGTGACATCTTTTGCGCAAAATCTTCCTTCGAATATCCAGAAAATCGAAGGACAGGTAACAGGGCTCCTACAGGATCAGCGCTTTGAACAATTTAGACCAACAGCTCTGGAGATGTTAAATAAGGTCAATGATCAGGTCGTTGCCTATGCTCAGAAGTTTTCTTCAAGCGCTGTGAACTGGGCAAGTAATTTGATTTCAACCGCTTCGCAGATTATTGTTGCTATTTTGATTATGCCTTTTATTCTCTTTTATCTGTTACGGGATGGTCAGTATTTGAATAAACACATCACCCAATATCTACCAACCAAGTGGAGAGAGCCGATTGGAACAGTACTATCAGATGTGAATGGGCAATTATCAAACTATGTTCGTGGTCAGGTGACCGTTGCGATTATTGTTGCCCTGATGTTCTCAGTGATGTTCTCAATCATTGGTCTTAGCTATCCAATAACCTTGGGGGTGATGGCTGGTTTCCTCAATCTAATTCCGTATTTGGGTTCTTTCTTGGCCATGATTCCAGCTGTTATTTTAGGATTGATTGCTGGTCCAATCATGCTGATAAAGGTTTTAGTAGTCTTTATGATTGAGCAGACTATAGAAGGTCGTTTTGTGACACCATTGATTATCGGAAGCTCCCTAAGTATTCATCCGATTACCATCTTATTTGTATTATTGACAGCTGGTCAGATGTACGGTGTCCTGGGAGTTCTTCTGGGAATTCCAATATATGCCTCTATTAAGGTTTTAGTGAAAGCGGCATTTGAGTGGTACAAGGCACACAGTAGTTTGTATGAAGATGAAGAAAATGAGGTTGTGAATGAACAATAGTGAAAAAATGTTGGTTTGTTTGGACCAACAGGATTTAGATAAGGCAGATAAGTATTTCAAGCGGGCCTTGGTGCAAGATGATAGTGAAACGCTTTTGTCCTTGGCAGCCTACTTAGAAGGCATTGGTTTTTTCCCACAGGCTAGACAAATCTATGAACAGGTCAAAGAAGAATTTCCCGAAGTACTAATCAATCTTGCCCAAATAGCATTTGAAGATGGCTTGGTTGAAGAAGCTTTCGGATATTTGGAGGAAATTTCGGAAGACAGTCCTGTCTATGTGGAAGCCTTGTTGGTCAAGGCGGACCTGTATCAGGCAGAAGGCTTGTCGGATGTGGCGCGTGAAAAATTGTTGGAAGCAAGTCACTTATCAGATGAACCCATCATCCTTTTTGGCTTAGCAGAATTGGATATGGAACTGGAGCTTTTTAATGAGGCTATTTCCTATTATGCCCAGTTAGACAATCGTGAAATCTACGAATTAACGGGAGTTTCTACCTATCAGCGAATTGGTATTGCCTATGCAAGTTTAGGGAAATTTGAAGCAGCCATTGAATTTTTGGAAAAAGCTGTTGAGTTGG
This sequence comes from Streptococcus sp. 2018WUSS126, assembly GCF_044427425.1. Classification (NCBI taxonomy): domain Bacteria; kingdom Bacillati; phylum Bacillota; class Bacilli; order Lactobacillales; family Streptococcaceae; genus Streptococcus; species Streptococcus sp. 2018WUSS126. The sequence goes on from NZ_JAOTGB010000009.1 coordinate 26,728, forward strand.
AATATGATGATCAGACGGTCTTTGAATTGGCAGCTCTGCTATTTGAACGAGAAGAATACCAAAAAGCCAATCTCTATTTCAAGCAGTTGGATACGATCAATCCTGATTTTGAGGGCTATGAATATGCCTATGCACAGTCGCTTCATGCCGAGCATAAGATTGATGAAGCCTTGGCTATGACGCAAAAAGGCCTGGCTAAAAATGACTTTGATGCCAATCTCTTGCTCCAGGCTTCTCAGTATGCCTATGAATTGCATGACGAGGCGGGGGCAGAAGATTATCTTCTACGGGCAAAAGAGGTGGCAGATGATAGTAACGAACTAGCTCTGCGCTTGTCCAACCTGTATCTTGAACAGGAGCGATTTGAAGAGGTTGTGGCTTTATTTGATGAAGAGGTAGATAACGTTCTAGCTCGCTGGAATGTGGCCAAGGCCTATCAAGCTCTAGAAAGAGATGATGAAGCTATTGAGCTTTACGATGAATTGGCCGGAGAATTGGCTGAGAATCCTGAATTTTTGGCTGATTACGTAGCGGTTTTACGTCAACTTGGTCGCTTGGATGAGGCAAAAGAGCAAGCTAGTCGTTATATCCAATTGGTGCCAGACGATTTAGCCATGCAAGAATTTTTGAATGAAGAGTAGGTTATGCAAGTAAATCGATTATTTCAATACAATACACTCGGTGCCTTGATGGCTGGACTGTATGGCGGCTCCTTGACGGTTGGCGAATTGTTGGAACATGGTGATTTGGGTTTGGGAACCCTGGATTCCATTGACGGCGAGCTGATTGTTTTAGATGGAAAGGCCTATCAGGCCAAGGGAGCAGGGGAAAAACCAGAAGTGGTTGAAGTTCCTGCTGATATGAAGGTCCCCTATGCGGCGGTCATTTTCCATGAGGCAGAAGTCATTTTCAAACAACGCTTTGAAATGACTCATGAGGAACTGCATCAGCGGATTGAATCCTATTATGATGGGGAAAATCTCTTTCGCTCCATCAAAATCAAGGGGATGTTTGCTCGGATGCATGTCCGCATGATTCCCAAATCGGCTTCGGATGTTCGTTTTGCAGAGGTGGCTAGTCGCCAGCCTGAATATACGGCTGAGAACATTTCGGGTACCATTGTTGGTATTTGGACGCCAGAGATTTTTCACGGAGTTAGCGTGGCTGGCTATCATTTGCATTTTATCTCTGATGATTTGACCTTTGGTGGGCATGTCATGGACTATGTTATCTCAGAAGGAATGGTTGAAGTAGGACCAGTAGATCAACTAGACCAACGCTTTCCAGTCCAAGACCGCCAGTATCTTTTCGCTAAGTTCAACGCTAAGGAAGTCAGAGAAGATATTGACAAGGCGGAGTAGTTTCAATACAGAAAAATCCATGAACTAGATTTTCATGGATTTTATTTTGTCTTCTGTTGGGGTGACACGGAGGGTCTTCTGACCGCGGTAGGTTACAAAGCCTGGCTTGCCACCTGTTGGCTTATGCAGTTTCTTGGCCTCAATCATATCGACTTGGACCAAATTGGAATGTCTAGCCTTGGAGAAGTAGGCAGCCAGCTCCGCCGCGTCTGTCTTGACCTCGTCGCTTGGGTCCAAGTTATCTGTGATGACCACGTGACTGCCTGGAATGTCTTTGGCATGGAACCAGAGTTCGCCTTTCTTGGCCATTTTGAAGGTCAACTCATCATTTTGCAGGTTATTTTTCCCGACCAGAATAATGGTCTTCCCGTCCGTCGCCAAGTACCGCTCGGGCTTCTGGCGTTTATGGATTTTCTCACGGTGGCGACGTTTGAGGTAGCCTGTTTCAATCAATTCCTCGCGGATTTCATCGATTTCTGCCAGACTAGCCTGTCCCAGCATGGTGTCAACGGACTCCAGATAGACAATGGTTGCCTTGGTTTCCTCAATCAAGTTGGTCAGGTGCTTGACCGCCTCCTTGAGTTTCTGGTACTTCTTGAAGTACCGCTGGGCATTTTGGCTAGGAGTCAAAGCCACATCCAACTCAATCTCCAGTTCCTGACCCGTATAGTAGTTGTCTAAGGTCACACTAGCCTGGTCATTTGGCACTTGATGCAGATAGGTGGTCAGGAGCTCGCCCTTTTGCCGCACCAACTCCGCCGTCTCCGTATCCGCCAATTCCTGCTCCTGCTTGACCAGTTTCTTGCGATTTTTCTCCAACTCACTGGCTACCCGCTTGATCAGCTCATTGGCCTGCTGGGCCACCCGATCCCGCTCCGCCTTGTCCTGATAGTAGAAGTCCAGCAGACTGCTCAGGCTCTCAAAGTGTGGCTGTTTTTCAGGGCTATTGGCAAATGGCAGAGCAGCATAGGATTTGTCTGTCAGGCTAGGCTGAGTTGCCTGTTCAAAAAAGGCACGGAAGTTCTTCAGGCGGTCTGACTGCAAATGACTGGCCAGTTCAGAAGCCGTATCCCGACCCAAACCTTGAAAAAGTTGTTGGAGATTTTTTGGACTCAGTTCCTGAGTCGATAAGATTTCAAACAATTTCTCATCAGACACCGTATAAGGATTGAGAGAATGCGTTTCCGGTGGACGAATGTAGGTGGAGCCTGGCAAGATGGTTCGGTAGGAATTTTGCGAGAAACCAACATGCTTAATTGCCTCGATAATCTTCTGTTCGGACTTATCTACCAAGATGATATTGCTGTGCTTGCCCATGATTTCCACAATCAAGGTAGCTTGAATATGGTCGCCAATCTCGTCCTTGTTGGACACCGAAAATTCTAAGATGCGGTCATTGTCCAACTGACGAATCTCCTCGATAATGGCTCCCTGCAAGTATTTCCGCAGAATCATGGTAAAGGTATTGGGAACCTTTGGATTGGTAAAGTCCGACTGGGTCAGCTGAACCCGACCGAAAACCGAATGGGCGGACAGGAGCAATTTATGGCTCTGACGGTTGCTACGGATGTTCAGAACAATTTCCTGTTCAAAGGGCTGGTTGATTTTCTGAATCCGCCCACCTTCTAAATTGGCCCTTAACTCAGCCGTCATGTGATGTAAAAAAAATCCGTCAAAAGACATGGTGTTCCTCTTTCTAATCGCTCTAACTCAGTCTAGTATATCATAAATCAGTGACTTTTTAACGAAGGGTACTAAAAGAAGTATTCTTATATTTTATAAATTATTGACAAATTCTTTAATTTATATTAAAATTGAAAATGGTTACAGAGTTATTAAATTTTTTAAGCTAGAAGTACCAACTAATAATTGAAATAAAAGGATGTTATCGCTTTAAGGCGAGCAGGAACCTATTTAAATGAATCGATACGATATATGTCGATTTCTTTTAAGTAGGTTCTTTTATTTTAAGTTTAAAGGAAAATTTATGATCATAAAGCGTGTATTAAATCATAATGCAGTCATAGCACAAAATAATAAGAACGTTGATATCTTGTTGTTTGGTAAAGGAATTGCATTTGGAAAGAAGGTCGGAGATGCGGTCCCACCTTCTTCGATAGAAAAAAGTTTTTTGCTCAAGAATAGCGATAATATGAATCGCTTTACGGAACTATTTATCGATGTTCCTATTGAATTGGTTTATGTTTGTGAGAAAATAATAAATTTAGGAAAGATAACACTTGGAAATCATTTTGATGAGATTATTTACATCAATTTGACAGATCATATCAATTCTAGTATAGAAAGACATAAGGAAGGAGTAGTCGTTACGAACCCTCTTAGATGGGAAATTGCCAAATATTATAAAGAGGAGTTTGAACTGGGGAAAAAAGCATTATCCATCATAAAAAAAGATTTACATGTCGAACTCCCAGTTGATGAAGCAGCCTTCATCGCTTTGCATTTTGTCAATGCGAATTTGGAAAATATTTTTCAAGAATCTTATCGTATTACTGGAATTATCATGAAGATTGAACAAATTATTCAAGACTATTATTCTACAGAATTCAATCAGGATTCTATTGATTATTACCGATTCATCACACATGTTAAGTTGTTTGCTCATCGTTTGGTAGAAGGGAATGAATACCATGATGAAGATGATGTGGATCTTTTAGAGTTAATGAAAAAGAAGTATCCAAGAGAGTACCAATGTGGAACTCGAGTAGCGGACTTTATTCGGTTAGAATATGATTATCTACTGAGTCCAAGTGAATTAGTCTATTTAATTGCTCACATTCGCCGTTTAACAAAAAATTTATCATAAGGAGTCTATTATGAAGTACAAGAATACTGCATTGGCAATCCTAGAGGCAGTCGGAGGAGAAAAGAATGTTCTTCGTGCAACCCATTGCGTTACTAGATTGCGACTGGAATTGAAAGATGAGAATATCGTGTCCGATGAACGTGTTAAATCCATTTCTGGAGTACTCGGTATTATGAAGAAAAATGGACAGTATCAAATTATCTTAGGTAATGATGTAGCTAATTACTATAAAGAATTTACTGCATTAGGAAAATTTGATTCTGATTCAGTTCAACAGGTTAAAAAAGCAAATGTCTTAGAACAAGTCATCGAGTATATCGCTGGCTCTATGACACCTCTTATTCCAGCTATGCTTGGTGGAGGTATGATAAAAGTTCTAGTCATTGTCTTACCGATGTTGGGGCTTTTAAAAGCTGATTCCCAATCTATTTCATTTTTAGCCTTTTTTGGAGATGCACCATATTACTTTATGCCGATTTTTTTGGCCTACTCAGCTTCACAAAAACTCAAAGTTACACCTGCTTTAGCTATGTCGGTTGCTGGTATTTTGCTACATCCTAATTTTGTTCAAATGGTATCTACAGGTGATCCACTTCATTTTTTAGGTGCCCCTGTTACACCTGCTAGCTATGGTTCATCAGTTATTCCAATTCTTATTATGGTTTGGCTAATGAAGTATATTGAAGCTGTTTTCAACAAGGTCACTCCAGCTGTAACGAAAAGTTTCTTACAGCCAACCTTGGTCCTGCTTGTTTCAGGTTTCATAGCTTTAGTTCTTGTTGGACCTCTCGGCGTTATTGTTGGTGAAGGATTATCGCAATTGGTTGAACAAATGCATGGTGTAGCTGGTTGGTTAACTTTAGCAGTTCTTGGAGCAATCATGCCATTTATCGTTATGACCGGTATGCACTGGGCTTTTGCACCGATTTTCTTGGCAGCTTCAATCGCGACACCTGATGTATTGATTCTACCAGCGATGTTAGGTTCTAACTTGGCACAAGGTGCCGCTTCTATGGCAGTTGCATTTAAGAGTAAAAATAGTAACACGAAACAAATAGCCTTTGCAGCTGGATTTTCAGCTTTATTTGCTGGTGTCACTGAGCCTGCTTTATATGGTGTTACTCTAAAGTATAAAAAACCATTGTATGCAGCAATGATTGGTGGTGGTCTAGCAGGATTATTTGTTGGTTTGACAGGTGTAAAAGCATACCTTTTTGCAGTACCTTCTCTCATTGCTTTGCCACAATTTATTTACTCTGAAGCAGCTTCAAACATTACTAACGCTATGATTGCTGCGGCAATTTCAATTATTGTCACATTTATTTTGGCCTATTTCCTAGGTATCGATGAAGAAACGTCAACAGTTAATTTAGAAAAAGTAGCACCTGGCATTTCAAGTAGAAAAAATGTCTTCTCTCCTCTTTCAGGTCAAATTCTCCCTTTAGAAAAAGTAAATGATGCAACATTTTCAAAAAAAATGCTTGGAGAAGGAGTTGCAATTATCCCTAAGGATGGAAAAGTCTATGCTCCATTTGACGGGGCTGTTACCAGTCTTTTTCCAACAAAACATGCAATCGGTTTAACAAGTGATGAAGGGGTAGAGTTGCTTATCCACTTTGGATTAGAAACAGTCGAGCTAAAAGGAAGAGGTTTTGTAAGTCATGTTTCAGATGGGGAAAAAGTTGAAAAGGGTCAACTGATGCTGGAAGTGGATGTAGAAATGCTTGTCGCAGAAGGGTACGATATAGTGACTCCTGTAGTTGTTACAAATACACAGGAATATCTGGATGTTCTCTTGCTTTCGACAAAAGAGGAAGTCAACTATGCTGATGATTTATTAGCAGTCTTATAATTCGAGGAGGGTATATGTCAATTTTTCCAGACAATTTCTTATGGGGAGGAGCAGTAGCTGCAAACCAAGTAGAAGGTGCATATAATGAGGGAGGAAAAGGATTATCCGTTCAAGATGTTCTCCCCAATGGCGGACTGGGTGAAGCTACCCAAGAACCAACGGAAGATAATTTGAAATTACAAGCTATTGATTTTTACCATCGATACAAGGAAGATATAGCCCTGTTTTCAGAGTTGGGATTTAAGGTATTTAGAACATCAATTGCTTGGAGTAGAATATTTCCGAATGGAGATGAAGAATTTCCAAATGAAGAAGGGCTACAGTTTTATGATGAACTTTTTGATGAACTTCTAAAGAATGGTATAGAGCCTCTTGTAACTCTTTCTCACTATGAAACTCCCCTGTATCTGGCAAGGAAATATCATGGCTGGGTGGATAGAAAAATGATTCAATTTTTTGAAAAATTTGCTCGTACAGTTTTTGAGCGATACAAAGATAAGGTTAAGTACTGGTTGACATTTAACGAGGTCAATTCTGTCTTAGAACTGCCTTTTACAAGTGGTGGAATTGACTTGCCGAATGAAGAACTTTCAAAACAAGATTTATATCAGGCCATTCACCATGAACTTGTAGCTTCTAGTCTTGTTACCAAAATTGCTCATGAAATTATTCCGGACTGTAAGGTTGGCTGTATGGTCTTAGCTATGCCGACCTATCCAATGACACCCAATCCTGAAGATGTTTGGGCGGCTCATGCCTATGAAAATTTGAACTATTTATTTTCGGATATACATGTTAGAGGATATTATCCTAATTATGCCAAAAGGTACTTTAAAGAAAATGGCATAAAGATTACTTTCATGGAAGGTGATGAAGAGTTATTAAAAAATAATACGGTTGATTTTCTCTCCTTCAGTTATTATATGAGTATTACTCAGGCAGCAGATCCATCAAAATATTCATCTGGAAGAGGAAATATCTTGGGTGGTTTGGTCAATCCTTATTTAGAAGCTTCTGATTGGGGTTGGCAGATTGATCCAATTGGTTTAAGATTGACACTAAATCGTTATTATGATCGATACCAGATTCCTTTATTCATTGTTGAAAATGGTTTGGGAGCTAAAGATCAGCTAGTGAAGGATGAGGCTGGTGGTTTGACTGTTCATGACGATTATCGAATTCAATACATGCAAGAACACCTTTTACAAGTTGCGGAGGCGATACAGGATGGCGTAGAAGTCATGGGTTATACTTCTTGGGGCTGTATTGATTGTGTATCTATGTCTACCGCACAATTATCTAAAAGATATGGACTAATTTATGTTGATAGAAATGATGATGGAAGCGGCAGTCTAACTAGATATAGAAAGAAATCATTTTACTGGTATAAAGAAGTTATTCAATCCAATGGCAGTATCCTGAGCAATAGCTCAAAATAGACTCTTAAGGTATTAAAAAGTTTTCAGAAAATTTAATCAAAAGTATTGACAAAGACTGATGGATGCCGTATAATCATCTGTAATCAGAAGAAGTAGTAAAGCAGAAGTCTTCAGGGAGCCTGTGGTGCTGAGAACGGGTGGCGGAGTTTTATGAAATGGGCTGATGTGCATTTATGTCTATTTTATGACGTCGTTAGTCGTGCTTGCCGTACCACCAGTACTGCCTTCACCCGACTGCCTAGTCCTAAAATGTCCTAAATTCACAAGGATTGTTTGGCATAACTTACTTTCAGTAATCGACCAAATCAATCACGCAAATGAACTTAAAACAATGATAGTTCGGTCCGCACACCTTACAGTGCAACTCCTTGTTAGAGGAGATGAGATATGGGAGGATTCTAGACAATTCCCATAAGTGAGGTGGCACCGTGTCATTGACGCCCTCGCAGGAAGTTTTTTCCTGCGGGGGCTTTTCCATTGTCTTCGTAGAGTGCTTTTATATTGCGTCACATTCGGCTTGCCTAACTTGAGTTATGTCTGCGCCTCCGTTCCTTATCTAAAAGCAACCTACTTTGACAATTATTAACAAAATGAGGTAATCATGATGAAACGATGGCGATGGTGGAATAAAATTTTGAAGACGTAGAAATTGGATATTGTGCATTTTTAAAAGGAGATTGGATATGTTGAAAAATAAAAATTTACTTGCTACAATTGTTGCCCTTACTGTTATGGTAGTTGCTGCTTTGTTTATGACACAGAAAGAGCAGAACAATTCATCTACATCAACGGAGAAAGTTAAGATTGGGGTTCTTCAGTTTGTAACCCATGATTCACTAGACGAAATTTACAAGGGAATCAAAGCAGGACTTGAAGAAGGTGGTTATACCACAACGGATAATTTAGAAATTGATTTTATGAATGCTGAGGGTGATCAATCCCAAGTTCAAACCATGAGTAAAAAATTGGTGGACAATGGCAATGAATTATTGATTGGTATCGCAACACCTGCTGCACAGGGATTAGCAAACGCTACGACAGAATTACCTATCATCATGGGGGCTGTAACAGATCCTGTTGGTGCTAACTTGGTAACTGACTTGAAAAATCCTGGTGGAAATATCACAGGGGTATCAGACCAAACACCAGTAGCAGACGCAGTTTCTCTCATTAAAGAAATTACACCAGACGCTAAAACTATCGGTGTCCTCTATTCTTCAAATGAGGACAATTCAAAAATTCAAGTAGCGAAATTTAAGGCAGCAGCAGAAGAGGCTGGCTATACTGTTCTTGAATATGCAGTTGCTTCTAGTAATGAAATTGCAGCGACAGTAGAGGTCGCAAGTAGTAAAGCAGATGTTCTCTTTACACCAGTAGACAACACAGTTGCCTCAGCATTTTCAACTGTCGTATCTGTGGCAAATAAAACCAAAACTCCGATTTTCACCAGCGTAGAAGATATGGTAGAAGGCGGAGGTATCGCATCTGTTACCCTTAGCCAATATGACTTGGGTGTGGCAACTGGTAAGATGGCTGCGAAAATTCTTGATGGTGCCAATCCAGAGGATACACCTGTACAAATCTTTAACGAGGGTACCGTTGTTGTCAACCAAAAAGTTGCTAAAGAATTAGGAATTACCTTGTCAGATGATGTGATTAGTAAAGCAAGCAAGGTTATCGAATAAGAGATAAGAGAAAAGGAAAAATATGATTGTATCAACAGTTTCACAGGCTCTTTTATGGGCTGTACTAGGTTTGGGAATATTCGTTACCTTTCGGATTCTGAATTTTCCTGATATGACGACAGAGGGCTCTTTCCCGCTTGGAGGAGCGGTTGCTGTTACCTTATTGACGCAAGGAGTTCATCCTATCTTGGCTACTCTAGCAGCAGTTCTTGTTGGCTGTTTGGCGGGCTTTGTCACAGGCTTGCTTTATACCAAGGGGAAAATCCCCACTCTCCTAGCTGGTATCTTGGTCATGTCTTCCTGTCACTCTGTCATTCTATTTATCATGGGTAGGGCAAATCTAGGCTTACTGAATACCAAACGTTTACAAGATTTCCTTCCTTTTTCTGAGCAAATTAATGGTCTCTTGCTAGGTCTAGGTAGCCTAGCGGTGGTGATTGGTGCCTTGATGTTCTTCCTCTATACTCGCCTTGGACAGGCCTTTATTGCAACCGGGGATAATCCAGATATGGCTCGCAGTTTTGGTATCAATACAAGTCGAATGGAGTTGCTAGGTCTTGTTCTTTCAAATGGGATCATCGCTCTTGCAGGTGCCTTGATTGCACAACAAGAAGGCTATGCGGATGTGTCGCGTGGTATTGGTGTCATTGTGGTCGGTATGGCTAGTCTGATTATCGGTGAGGTAATTTATGGTAACCTTACTATGTTAGAACGGTTCTTGGCCATTGTTGTCGGAGCGATTTTCTATCAGTTCTTAATTTTGGTGGTCATTTCCCTCGGTATCAATACCAGCTACCTCCGTATCTTCTCGGCCATGATTCTGGCAATTTGCCTCATGGTTCCTGAGTTGAAAAATAAACTTCTGAAAGGAGCCAGTCTGTCACGATGAAAGCAATTGTTGAATTAAAAAATGCCACCAAGGTGGTGACAAACGGTTTTGATGAAGAACGTGTGATTTTGGACAATGTCAATCTGACCATCTACCAGGGTGATTTTATTACCATTTTGGGTGGCAATGGTGCTGGGAAGTCAACCCTCTTTAATGTCATTGCTGGAACCCTACCCTTGACTAGTGGTTCAGTCCATATTCTTGGTGAGGACGTAACCAATTGGCCTGCAGAAAAACGTGCTAAGTATCTGTCACGTGTTTTCCAAGATCCTAAAATGGGTACAGCGCCACGGATGACGGTGGCAGAAAATCTACTTATAGCTAAGTACCGTGGCGAGGGACGGGGCTTAGTGCCACGCAGATTAGCCCAACAGACGGAAGAATTTGCCCAGCTTTTGCCGAGAGTGGGAAATGGTCTAGAAAAACATCTGGACACGCCAGCAGGACTTTTATCAGGTGGTCAACGCCAAGCATTGAGTTTGTTGATGGCGAGTTTGAAACAGCCTGAACTTTTACTCTTGGATGAGCACACTGCAGCCCTTGACCCTAAGACCAGCCAATCCTTGATGCAATTAACGGACGAGTTGATTGAGACCAAGGGAATGACGGCCCTCATGGTCACTCACCAGATGGAAGATGCTCTGCGTCACGGTAATCGCTTGATTGTCATGAAAAATGGTCAGATTATTCAGGACCAAACGGCTGAAGAAAAATCCAAGATGAAACTGGAAGATTATTATAAGTTGTTTGATTAAGAACCTGTGTGGATAGTTCGCAACTTCCAACCAAGTTTGGTTTTGGCTAAAACTGAATCTTATATCAAACACATCACTTGTGAATACAGGTCTAAAGTCTGGAGTAATCCAGGCTTTTATTATCCTTTGAATTTTTAGTTAAAAAGCAGTATAATATACTAAATATGTCGAGAGGTGCTGTCATGGATAAATTGGTTTTTGAAAGCTTAGCTGACTTGGGAATGGACTATACCATTGTAGAGCATCCACCAGCTCGGACAACTGAGGAAGCAGACCGTTACATTGAAGGGTTAGAAGGAGTACGGACCAAGTCCATGTTTCTGACTAATAAGAAAAAGACTGCATTTTATTTACTGATCATGGATGACCAGAAGCAACTGGATATGGACCAGTTTCGTGATTTGGTGGGAGCCAACCGCATTCGGATGGCCTCGAGTGATAGCTTGATGGAAAAAATGCACTTGCCTGCGGGTGCGGTATCTGTTTTTGGCTTGTTACATAATGTTGATAAGGATATTCAAGTCTTTTTTGATAAAGAAATCCTTTCTGAACCCATTCTAACCTTCCACCCCAATGTTAATACGAAAACGATTTTTGTAAAGACAGAGGATGTTTTACGTTTTGTCGAAGAGATTGGCTTTTCAGCAACGATTGTTGACTTGGGGTAACAAAGATGAGAAAATGTTTAGCTATTTGTAGTCTGTTGTGTTGTCTTTTTTTGGTAGGATGTCGGACAGGAGCAGCTTATCAGGCAGAGATTGAACCGATGGAACAATCAGAATTGTATACGGAAAAAGAGATTGAGGCGGCTATTCTTGTAGTTCAAGATTACTTTGATCACCATTTTAACAGTTGTAAATTGCTGACTATCGGTTACAGTGGTGATAATGAGAAGGAATTTGATGAGTGGGCGGAGCACTATGGTGCAGAGGAAGCTATTATCCTAACTTCGTCTTTTAAGGTAGCAGCTGAGGGTGCAGAGCCCACCTTAGAGCCTAATAGTACCCATACGGATTGGAAATGGATTTTAGTGCGGAATGTTGGTGGTAAGTGGGAACATAAGGGACATGGTTACTAATGTATATGTAGAACTTCGTTGATTTTCAGCGGAGTTTTTTGTAAATTTTCTTGAAAAAATGTATAATAGAAGCGATAGCTATTTAGGTATTTCTATTTAGAAGTTGCGTTGATGGTTGAATATAATTTTGAACCAAAGTGTGTCTTTTGCAAATAGAGCTCCGACATAGCAGACTGTAATTCGACTTGGGCATCCCAAGGACCGTTGGTAAGAAAAATAAAATGGACACCTGTGGGATGTCCAAAAGGAGTAAAGATGAGTACAATTAAAATTATGGCTCTTGGGGGTGTGCGGGAAAATGGAAAAAACCTGTACATTGCCGAAGTGAACGAACATATTTTTGTTTTGGATGCAGGGGCAAAATATCCTGAGAATGAACAGTTAGGTGTGGATGTAGTCGTCCCTAATTTCGATTATTTGGAAGAAAATAAGCACCGTGTAGCGGGGGTCTTCCTATCTCACGGACATGCAGATGCTATCGGAGCGCTTCCTTATCTCTTAGAGAAAGTGAAAGTGCCAGTATTTGGTTCGCACTTGACTATCGAATTGGCTAAGCTACTTGTCAAGGGGAATAATGCTACTAAGAAATTTAATGATTTCCATGTTATCAATGCTGAAACTGAAATTGATTTCGGGGATTCAGTGGTATCTTTCTTTCAGACGACTCACTCTATTCCAGAGAGTTTAGGAATTGTCGTTAAGACGGATGAAGGAAATATTGTCTACACAGGTGACTTTAAGTTTGACCAGGCGGCAGATAAGTTTTATCGTACGGATTTTGGGCGATTGGCTGAAATCGGTAACGAAGGTGTGTTGGCCCTCTTGTCAGACTCAGCTAATGCAGATAGCAATGTTCAAGTAGCGAGCATGCATGAGGCTGGGGAGGAAATTCTCAATACGATTGCTGACTGTGACGGGCGTGTTATTGTGGCAGCAGTTGCCAGCAATATTGTACGTATTCAACAGATTTTTGACGCGGCAGAAGCAACTGGTCGTCGTGTCGTGTTGACAGGACATGATGTGGAAAACATTGTCCGAACAGCGATTCAATTGAAAAAACTTCGTTTGGTCAGCGAACGCTTGTTGGTAAAACCAAAGGATATGAACAAGTATGAAGACCATGAATTGATTATTTTAGAAACTGGTCGTATGGGCGAGCCGTTAAATGGATTGCGTAAAATGTCCATCGGTAGACATCGCTACGTTGAAATCAAAGAAGGTGATCTAGTTTATATTGTTACCACTCCAAGTATTTCAAAAGAAGCGGTTGTTGCTCGTGTGGAGAATTTGATTTACAAGGCTGGTGGTACCGTAAAATCTATCACAAAGAATCTTCGCGTCTCTGGGCATGGGAATGCGCGTGATTTGCAGCTCATGCTCAACATCATGAAGCCTAAATATCTTTTCCCAGTTCAAGGGGAGTATCGTCAATTGGATGCTCACGCTAAGGCTGCGCTTGAAATTGGTATGTATCCAGAAAACATTATCATCGTTAAGCGTGGGGATGTCATGGCTTTTGAAGAGGGGGATTTTGTCCATAGCGGAGCGGTTCCTGCTGGTGATGTCATGATTGACGGAAATGCCATGGGCGATGTTGGAAATATTGTCCTTCGTGACCGTAAGATCCTCTCAGAAGACGGTATCTTTATCGTGGCTATCACTGTCAACCGCCGTGAGAAAAAAATCATTTCTAAAGCCAAGGTCAATACTCGTGGTTTTGTCTACGTGAAAAAGAGCAAGGACATCTTGCGTGAGGCATCAGAATTGGTGAATACAACGGTGGAAAATTACTTTACAAAGGATAGCTTTGACTGGGCAGAGCTTAAGAGTGCTGTTCGCGATGATTTAGCAAAATTCCTCTTTGACCAAACTAAACGTCGCCCAGCTATTTTGCCGGTGATTATGGAAGTCAAGTAAGCTGATTTATAATACATAAGAAGAGCCGAGGGAAACTCAGGCTCTTTACCATAAGGAGAAGATTTATGGCAATAATGAAAATTGAATACTACTCAGAAGCTCTAGATATGTCTAGACAGGTTACGGTTTTATATCCAGATCGAAATCGTGTGGAAAATCCTGATGACAACGACATTCCTGTCCTATATCTTTTGCACGGTATGGGAGGAAATCAGGATTCCTGGTTGAATCGTTCTACAGTGGAACGGTTGGTTCGTTATACCAATCTTATCGTGGTTATGGTCAATACAGATAAAGGCTGGTATACCAATACTACTTACGGTATGAATTATTATGATGCTATTGCAGTAGAGTTGCCTCAAATTCTCAAACGATTTTTCCCAAATATGTCTGACAAGCGGGAGAAGAATTTTATCGCTGGTTTGTCTATGGGTGGTTATGGGACCTTCAAGATTGCCATGATGACCAATCGTTTTTCACACGCAGCTTCGCTTTCAGGCGCATTGTATTTTGATTTTGATAATCCAGCGGCAGCAGAATTGGGAAGTCTTTCGTATTGGCGAGGAGTATTTGGTGACATTTCTGATAAACAGAATCCAAATAATTTGTTAGAAATTGCTAAACAATCCGATAAAAAGACCAAATTTTATGCCTGGTGTGGTGAGGAAGATTTTCTCTTTGAGGGGCATCAAAAGGCAGTTGAGGAGTTAAAAGAGCTGGGATTTGATATAGAGGCAAGTTTCGGACCTGGTAAACATGAGTGGTACTACTGGAACCAACAGATTGAGAAAGTTTTGGCCTGGCTGCCCATTGATTTCAAATTGGAAGAAAGATTATCTTAGATTTTAAGAAAAGTTTCAGAAAAGTACACTATACTGAAATCTATTTCTAGAAAGAGGTATAGTCTATGAAACTTATTGGAAATATTCTACGGTGGATTTGGCGGACATTTTGGGGTCTGATTTGGGTATCAATGGTGTTATTGGCTTGTGGTCTAGGTCTGTTATTCTATTTTCAACAGGAAGCAGCGCCTCAGATGTTACAAACTCTAGCTCAAGAAGTGCAATTGATGGTCAAAGGGCAGTCTGAAGTGACGATTGAAGAAGGTGTTAATACCATTAAGCACCTGACGACGGATACGGTCAATACAGCTGATCATGGTCGATGGGAAAGCAATACTGCGACTGTTTACATTGAAACCCAGAATCCAACATTTGTAGCTGCCTATGAAACAGCTATTGCCAATTGGAATGCGACAGGGGCCTTCACTTTTGTGATGACAAGTGACCCAAATCAGGCTGATATTATTGCGACTGAGATGAATGATGGAAATACCCAGGCAGCAGGCGAGGCTAATTCAACGACTAATTTATTAACCAATTATTATAGCTCTGTAACGGTGCGTCTGAATAGTTTTTATTTATTAAACGACCAATATGGTTATGATATGGATAGAATTATCCATACAGCTGAGCATGAGTTGGGCCATGCTATTGGCCTAGATCATGAAGATAGTCAGACCTCCGTTATGGAATCGGCAGGTTCTAATCATGGTATTCAGCAGGCAGATATTGATGCGGTCCTTGCCTTGTATTCAGAATAGAAGGGAAAATATGCTTCGAACAATTACAAACACAATAAAACGTTATCCTGAGCAAGCTCTGCTCTTTCTCTATAATGCTGGGATTTTTGCATGGATGCAGTCTACCAGTCATTCGATTATGGAACAAATTGGTATAGATAGTACTTGGTTTGATAAAATCCCCGAACCTATCAAGACCTGGACAGGTGCAAGTCTAGAGAGTATGCAAACCTTACTCAATTCTTACGCTTGGGGATGGCTGATTGTATCTATGATATTGATGTTGGTCATCCGCTTTGTCAAGGGCTTGATTAAGTTTGTCATCATGCTGATTATTATCGGCGGTGGTCTTTATCTACTCTGGCAGAATAAGGAATTGCTTAGCGGTTTGGTCTAAATATTTTTTGAGAAGGACAGTGACGGTAAAGTCGCTGTTTTTTCTTGAAATCAGAAAAAGGATTCCGCACTGTTACCCTAAATTATGGTACAATATTTTTATGATTATTCTAAGTGGAAACAAGATTGAACGCTCTTTTGCGGGCGAGGTTTTATTTAATAATATCAACATTCAAGTGGACGAGCGGGACAGGATTGCCCTTGTCGGAAAAAATGGGGCAGGCAAGTCCACCCTACTCAAAATCCTTGTCGGAGAAGAAGCTGCGACAAGCGGTGACATTTCAACCAAGCGTGATTTGTCCCTCTCTTATCTGGCACAGGATAGCCGTTTTGAGTCGGAAAATACCATTTATGATGAAATGCTCCATGTCTTTGACGACCTGCGGATGACGGAGAAACGCCTGCGGTCTATGGAAGAGCAAATGGGCAGTCTTTCTGGTAATGAACTCGACCAGCTCATGAAGACCTACGATAGTCTGTCGGAAGAATTTCGTCTGGCAGGTGGTTTTAACTATGAGGCAGACATCCGTGCTATTTTGAACGGCTTTAAGTTTGACCAGACCATGTGGGACATGAAAATCTCCGAACTCTCTGGCGGTCAGAATACTCGTCTTGCACTGGCAAAAATGCTTCTTGAAAGCCCAGAGTTATTGGTGCTGGATGAGCCGACCAACCACCTGGACATTGATACGATTGCCTGGCTGGAAAACTACCTAGTGCATTACAAGGGAGCCTTGATTATTGTCAGCCATGACCGCTATTTCTTGGACAAGGTGGCGACACTGACACTGGATTTGACCAAGCATTCCTTGGATCGTTATGTGGGGAATTATTCTCAGTTTGTCGAACTCAAAGAGCAGAAGTTGCAAACGGAATTGCAAAACTATGAAAAGCAACAGAAGGAGATTGCCAAACTAGAAGACTTTGTCCAGAAAAATATTGTCCGTGCTTCGACTACTAAGCGTGCCCAGGCTAGACGCAAGCAGTTGGAAAAGATGGAGCGACTGGACAAGCCCACAACTGGGCAGAAGTCTGCCAACATGACTTTTCAGTCGGACAAGACTTCTGGCAATATCGTCTTGACAGTGGAAAATGCTGCGGTGGGCTATGATGGAGAAATACTTTCTCAGCCTATTTCCATTGACCAACGAAAGCTGGATGCCATTGCCATTGTCGGTCCGAACGGAATCGGAAAAACAACCCTGCTCAAATCCATCATCGGAGCTCTGCCATTTATCAAAGGGGAAGCTAAGCTAGGTGCCAATGTGGAAGTGGGCTACTACGACCAGAACCAGTCGGCCCTGACGCCTTCCAACACGGTCTTGGAGGAGCTCTGGTCAGCTTTTCCGACCACGCCTGAAGTGGAGATCCGCAACCGCCTTGGAGCCTTCCTCTTCTCAGGAGACGATGTCAAAAAGTCCGTGTCCATGCTGTCTGGTGGGGAAAAAGCCCGCCTGCTCCTCGCTAAGCTGTCCATGGAAAACAACAACTTCCTCATCCTCGACGAGCCGACCAACCATCTGGACATCGACAGCAAGGAGGTCCTGGAAAATGCCCTGATCGACTTTGACGGCACCCTGCTCTTTGTCAGCCACGACCGCTATTTCATCAACCGCGTTGCCACTAAGGTGCTGGAAATCTCGGAAACTGGCTCCACGCTCTACTTGGGCGACTATGATTATTATTTGGAGAAAAAGGCAGAGCAGCAAGCAGAAACCCAGCCTGATCAGCTAGAAAGTACCAGCCAATCAGCCGGAGCCATGGACTACCAAGCCCAAAAGGAAAACCAAAAAGAGCAACGCAAACTGGCTCGCCGCATCGAGCAAATCGAGGCAGAAATTGACAACATCGAAAACCGCCTAAGCGAGCTCAACCAAGCCATGCTAGAAACCAACGATATCGGACAGCTGACCGATTACCAGAAAGAAATCGACCAACTGACAGCCCAACAAGAAAGCCTCATGGAAGAATGGGAAGCATTATCAGAGCAGATGGGCTAGGTTGACAGCAAGTTGACACTAGCCTAAAACCTTGATAGAACAGACTTGCAAGCAGGTCTTGCGATGAAAAAACTCTGCCACAAAATTCTCTTGCGGTCAAAAATGTTATTTGCAAGCCAGCCTTTCTTGGCAAATGATTAGCGTCAGACTAAGATAAGTATAGAGATTAGCATCACTTCTCGAAGTTGGTGTCAACATCTCGGCGCAGTGGTTGATTGGCAGATTTGTTCGTGTTGCACACTTCAAATCTGACCTAACGAATGTTGCGAACTTTGTTCGCTTTATTCCCAACCTTAAACTGTCCCCCAGACAGTTTAAGCTGTGCGGGGACGGGAGTAAAACGGGCTGGGGATAGACCGTTTTAGCTCAACAACTAGAAATAAAGACTTGTTGACGAACTCTTTCTCATTTTTTGAGTTCTGTCCCGCTCCCGGAAAGGAGAAAGAAATGAACTTTGGACAACAAATCAAAGACTTACGGAAGAAGGAAGGTTTGACCCAGGAGCAGTTTGCTCTCAAGCTCAATGTGACACGGCAGGCTGTTTCCAACTGGGAAAATGACAAAAACCTACCCGACTTGGAACTCTTGATTCTCATGTCCTCTGTCTTTTCAATCTCCCTAGATCAACTTATCTTAGGAGGAACTGACATGAACAACATGACAGAAAAACTAGTCAAGGACGGTCGCGAAGGTCGCCGTACCCAGATGCACCTGACCATTACCATTATCGGAAGCTTTCTCATGGTCTTAGGCTTTGTTTGCTTTATCATCAAGGCCAATTCCGTCGAATATGTCGATGCCAAGGGTATCCTGCATGAAAATTTCTACCTGCTCCCAGTTGGATATTTGCTAGTTTTTACAGGAGCCATTGCCACGCTCCTATCCGGACTAGCCCTCCACCGCTTTAGAAAAGAAAACAAGTAACATGACCAAACACCCACGTTTCCTTAATAGCGACCAATTTTTCACCTGTCCACATTGTGGGCAGGCTCTTGGTCTTGACCTAAACAGCCTCCGTTGCCCCAACCGCCACACCTTCGACATCGCCAAGCAGGGCTATGTCAATCTGGCGCCCCAGGTCAAGCAGTCCGCCAACTACCACAAGTCTAGCTTTGAAAACCGCCAGGCCTTTTTGGAGGCGGGCTATTACGATCATCTCTATGAGGCTTTGGAGGGGAAAATAGCAGAGCTGGGCTTGCAGTCTGTCTTGGACATCGGCTGTGGGGAGGGCTTTTATTCCCGTAAGTTAGCCGAGAAAATGGACTTGGACATTCTTGCTTTTGACATTTCCAAGGATTCCATACTCCTAGCAGCTAGATCTGACAGCAGCAAGTCGGTCAAATGGTTTGTTGGTGACTTGACAAAGTTGCCCATTCAAGACAAGACAATTGACGGCATCTTGGACATCTTTTCCCCAGCCAATTATCAGGAATTTGCCAGAGTGCTGAAAACTGGTGGGGCTATTCTCAAGCTGGTCCCAGGTCCCAATCACCTCAAGGAGCTCCGCCATTTAGCCAAAGACCAACTCCGCAAGGAGTCCTATGATAACCAGGATATCGTGGACCATTTCAGGTCTTACGTGGGGCAGGTGGAGCAGGTGATGGTCAGTCGGACTCTGCCGATTACAGCCGCCCATGCTCAAGTCCTGGCAGACATGACACCCCTCTTTTTCCAAGTGGACCAGTCCAAGTTGGATTTGAGCCAGTTGACGGAGATTACGGTTGAGGGAGTGCTTTTGGTAGGAACGATATAAAAAATGAAACCGCCTCTGGATTCAGAAGCGGTTTTGCTTTATTTCTCAAACTCTGCCTTGCTTTTCACATCGCCGTATTCTTCAACGACTTCTTTGCTGAGGATATCAGCGTAGCTGGCAAGTTGGATGTCTTGTCCGTATTTTTTACGGAGGGCAGTTGTGACCAAGCGGTAGGCTAGGTTGGCATTGCGGGACAGGATTGGTCCGTGGAAGTAGCTGCCGAAGGTGTTTTTGTAGTGCAGGCCTTCGCCGCCGTCTTCCTTATTGTTGCCATTGCCATAGACAACCTTGCCCAGCGGTTTTTGGTTGTCAGCTAGGAAGGTACGGCCTTGGTGGTTTTCAAAACCATAGTAGGTTTCGTTGAATTCATCATTGTGAATTTTGATGTCACCGATGTAGCGGTTGTTGGTCTGGTTGAGGGTGTAGTGGCCCATGATACCTAGACCGTCAATCTTGCGGCCGCCAGCTTCGATGTAGTATTGTCCGAGCAATTGGAAGCCACCACAGATAGCCAGCATGACACCGTCGTTTTCGATGAAGTCTGCCAGGCTGTCTTTTTTAGTTGGTAAATCTTTTGCAAGAATAGATTGTTCATAGTCCTGACCACCACCGAAAAAGGCGATATCGTAGAAATCCTTGTCAAATTCATCTGTTAGGGAAACGATGTCCACCTGGACACGAGCCCCCAGCTTTTCAGCCACATACTTGAGCATGAGGATATTGCCATTGTCGCCGTAGGTATTCATCAAATCACCGTAGAGGTGGGCGATGTGGAGATCATAAGCGTAGTCTTTTTCAGGACTTTTTAATGATGTATAGACCATTATTTCATCTCCTTTCCAACAGCTTGGCGTTGAGCCAGTAAGTCACGGAATTCCAGCATAGCCGTATAGGTTGCGAGGATATAGGCATGCTGACTGCTGGACTGCTCAATCAAGGTCATGATGTCTTCCAGTTTTGGTGTTTCAGTAATCTGGTCCTCTGGATAGCCAGTCACACGGAGGCGACGGGCAATTTCAGACGAGCGAACACCGCCTGCAAAGACTTGTGGAATGTCCATTTGAGTGATTTGTTCAAAGTCGGCGTCCCAAATCCAGCTGGTATCAATTCCGTCAGCGTAGTTGGCATTGAGAAGGACGGACAGGCTGAAATCGTAAGGAGCCAGTTTCATCATTTCAATGGCCTGGGTTGCACCGACAGGGTTTTTAATCAAGACCAGGGTACAATCTTTATCGCCCAATTTAAAGGTTTCTTGGCGACCGAAAACGGCCTTGGATTTGTCAAATCCTGCTTTGATTTTCTCAGGAGATACGCCGAAAAATTCTGCCACGCTGACAGCTGCCAGGGCATTGTAGATATTGTAAAGCCCACCGATGTTGATTTTGTAATCCTGACCGTCAATGGCAAAGGTAGAAGAAGTATTAGTAATTTCCTTCAACTCAGTTAACTTGTAGTCCAGCTCAGGTCGGCTAAAGCCACAGTTGTTACAGATATAGCTGCCCAAGTTAGCGTAGGTATTGAGCTTGTACTGGATAATCTGGTGGCAATGCGGGCAGAGAACGCCTTCGGTATTGTAATGGGCCAGATGAGGCTCATGCTCTTCCGTCGCAAAACCGTAGTATTTTACTGGATTGATAACGGAGGTCGAATTGAAAAGCGGGCTGTCACCGTTGGCGAGAATGGTCGCCTGAGGTGCCTTGGCAGCCCCGTCCAAAATCATCTGGTAGGTGGTATAAATCTCGCCATAGCGGTCCATTTGGTCGCGGAAGATATTGGTGAAGACAATCAGGCTAGGCTTGATAAAGTCGGTCACACGGGCCAGGCTGGCCTCATCAATCTCCAAGACGGCAATCTTCTTGCCATTTTTATTTTTCTTGGCAGACAGGAAAGTAGCCGTAATCCCTGTAATCATATTGGCACCGCTGGTGTTGGTCGTAATTTCTCCAAAAGCTTCCTGAAGGATACCGACTGTCAGGGCGGTGGTCAGGGTCTTACCGTTAGTACCTGTTACAACAACGACTTCATAATCCTTAGCCAAACTATCTAAAATATGTTTATCGAATTTGAGGGCAATTTTTCCAGGCAGGGTAGTACCACGTCCTAGTTTTTTCAAAATGAACTGGGAACTTTTTCCTGCTAGAATACCCAAAGCTGTATTTATTTTCATGGGACTATTTTATCATAAAGGTCACTGATTTTCTAGAATGGAGTGTGTTGGAATGTGATATATTCCTGCAGTAAATCTGTAATATTTTTAACAGGAAGGTCACTATTTTCTAAAGAAAAGGGGAAAAAATATGGTATAATGAGTACATTACTATGTATGAGTTAGAAAGTATGAGAATGATATGTTAAACCTAAACCAGTTACTGGATACAGGGTATTGGTCGAGTTTGATAGCCAGTCCTTGGACCGCACTGTTGCACCTAATTGATATTAGTATAGTTGTTTATTTGATTTATAATTTTAGTAAGGCTATTGCAGGTACTAAAATTATGACATTGATTCGAGGGGTTTTTCTCTTCATTATTGTCCAGATTATAGCTAGTTTATTCGGTCTGCAGACGATTGCTTGGCTGATTAATCAAGTAATCACGTATGGAGTTATTGCAGCAGTAGTTATTTTTGCACCAGAGTTGCGTGCCATGCTTGAAAAACTTGGTAGGACAACTCAGATTTTTGGGGCAAATACTGTGAGTGCAGAAGAAAAGCTAATTGTTGCTTTTCTCAAATCTGTTGCTTATATGTCTCCGCGTAAAATTGGTGCACTTGTGGCAGTAGAACAAGCCCAAACATTGCAAGAATATAGAGCAACGGGGATTCCTCTCAATGCGGATATATCTCAGGAATTGTTAATAAATATTTTCATCCCGAATACACCGTTACACGATGGGGCCGTAATTGTCAAGGAAGACAAGGTAGCGGTTGCTTGTGCTTATTTGCCCCTGTCAGAGAGCGCAGGAATTTCAAAGGAATTTGGAACACGACACCGTGCAGCCATTGGCTTATCGGAGGTATCTGATGCGTTTGTGTTTATTGTTTCTGAAGAAACTGGCAGTATCTCTATTGCACGAAACGGGATATTCAAACATGACTTGACTTTGGATGAGTTTGAAGCAGAGTTGCGAGCGACTTTTATTTCTGAAAATGTAGAGAAAAAGTCCATCTGGAAGCGATTAGGAGGTGGCAAACATGAACGATAAGTTTAAAGCTGTAGGTCACTTAGCCCTATCTATTTTTCTAGCATTGTTGCTCTTTTTCTATGCAACAACCACCAACTATAAAAATTCAGAATCAGCTGCACAGAACACGGAGTCAGAAACCTATGTTCACACACTGAACAATGTACCGATTGAAATTGAATATGATACAAACAAGTATTTTATTTCTGGATTTTCTTCGACGGTGGCAGTTGAATTAAGGGGCTCTAATCGTGTTCTCCTACAGAGAGAATCAGATGAGTCAACTCGGACTTTTCAAGTGACTGCGGATTTGAGAGAGTTGAGTGATGGGACACAAACTGTCAAGCTACAATTGACCAATTTGCCGGCAGGAGTGAGTGCGACACTGGCACCTGATGCGATCACCGTCAAGATTGGTAAAAAAGTTAGCAAGGCATTCCCAGTAGCTGGTAGAGTCTATAGTAATCAATTGGCAGAAGGTTACAGTCTGTCTAAGGTTTCAGTCAACGTAGATACCGTTAAAGTGACAACGGATGAAGAAACAATGGCTAAGATTGATCGAGTCGAAGCTGTTGCGATGGATGTGAGCAATCTGTCTGAGAATTATAGTGGCACAGCTAAATTACAGGCTGTAGACAGTGATGGCAATGTCTTGCCAGTTGTACTGTCTCAGACGGAAGCAAATATGCAAATTATACTTACAAAAACAAAATAAGAGGTTATGAAAATGGGTAAATATTTTGGGACAGATGGTGTCCGTGGAGAAGCAAACGTAGAATTAACGCCAGAATTAGCATTCAAATTGGGGCGTTTTGGTGGTTATGTCCTTAGCCAGCATGAGACAGATGTTCCTCGTGTCTTTGTGGCGCGTGACACACGTATCTCAGGTCAAATGTTAGAGGCTGCCTTGATTGCAGGACTTCTATCAGTAGGGATTCATGTGTATAAATTGGGAGTTTTGGCGACACCGGGTGTTGCTCACCTAGTCAAAACTGAAAAAGCAAGTGCAGGTGTCATGATTTCTGCAAGTCATAACCCAGCGCAAGATAACGGTATCAAATTCTTTGCTGGTGATGGTTTCAAATTGGATGATGCATTGGAAGCGGAAATTGAGGCTCTTCTTGACGCTGAGGAGGACACATTGCCACGCCCATCTGCTCAAGGTTTAGGAGATGTGGTAGAATATCCAGAAGGTCTACGTAAGTACCAGCAATTCTTGGTGTCAACTGGTACAGATTTGGACGGTATGAAAGTTGCACTCGATACAGCCAATGGTGCTGCAGCAACATCTGCGCGTCAAATTTTTGTAGATTTGGGAGCAGATTTGACAGTAATGGCTGAAAAGCCAGATGGCTTGAACATCAACGAAGGTGTTGGGTCAACTCATCCTGAAAAATTGCAAGAACTGGTCAAGGAAACAGGTAGTCAAATTGGACTTGCCTTTGATGGTGACAGTGACCGCTTGATTGCTGTCGATGAAAATGGTGATTTGGTAGACGGTGACCGTATCATGTACATCGTTGGTAAATACCTTGCTGATCGAGGTCTATTGGCCAAAAATACAATTGTGACTACAGTTATGTCCAACCTTGGTTTCCATAAGGCTTTGGATCGTGAAGGTATTGAAAAAGCTGTGACCGCAGTTGGTGACCGTTATGTGGTCGAAGAAATGCGCAAGGAAGGCTACAATGTCGGTGGTGAGCAGTCAGGACATGTGATTCTGATGGATTATAACACCACAGGAGACGGCCAGTTGACCGCTGTGCAATTGACCAAAATCATGAAAGAAACTGGTAAGAAGTTGTCAGAATTGGCAGCAGAAGTGACCATTTACCCACAAAAATTGGTCAATATCCGTGTGGAAAACAGCATGAAAGACAAGGCAATGGAAGTGCCTGCTATTGCAGCTATCATTGAAAAAATGGAAGCAGAAATGGCTGGCAACGGTCGTATTTTGGTTCGCCCAAGTGGCACTGAGCCCCTCTTGCGTGTTATGGCAGAAGCGCCAACGGATGCTGAAGTCGATTACTACGTGGACACTATTGCCGATGTGGTCCGTGCGGAAATCGGGAGTTAGACAGAAATCAGTAACTCGTAGAGTTTGATTTCGTTGTCTAACCCCCGCAAGGTTGAGTAGGAATTTCACAGCTGATAGGCGAAGAAATTCCACTCAACTACTGCGAAAATAAAAGTAAAAACTGGGGTTTGTTACTCCAGTTCTTTGATGTTATGAGGAAATTATGAGTATTTTAGAAGTAAAGAATTTGAGTCATGGTTTTGGTGACCGTGCGATTTTTGAGAATGTCTCCTTCCGTCTCTTGAAAGGGGAACATATCGGTCTTGTCGGTGCCAATGGAGAAGGGAAATCGACCTTTATGTCCATCGTGACAGGTCAGCTGCAGCCAGACGAAGGCAAGGTTGAATGGTCACGTTATGTAACGGCAGGTTATTTAGACCAGCATGCTAAACTAGAAAAAGGTCAATCAGTCCGTGATGTCTTGCGGACAGCATTCGATGAACTCTTCAAGACAGAAGCTCGTATCAATGATATTTATATGTCTATGGCAGAAGAGGGAGCCGATATGGATGCCCTCATGGAAGAGGTTGGTGAGCTGCAAGACCGTCTGGAAAGCCGTGATTTCTATACGCTTGATGCCAAGATTGACGAAGTAGCGCGTGCGCTTGGTGTCATGGACTATGGCATGGACAAGGATGTGACGGAGTTATCGGGTGGACAACGGACTAAGGTTCTTTTGGCAAAATTGCTCTTGGAAAAACCTGACATCTTGCTTCTGGATGAGCCGACCAACTATCTAGATGCCGAGCATATTGACTGGCTCAAACGTTACTTGCAGAACTATGAAAATGCCTTTGTCTTGATTTCGCACGATATTCCTTTCTTGAATGATGTGATTAACATTGTCTACCATGTGGAAAATCAGCTTTTGACTCGCTACACAGGTGATTACTACCAATTCCAAGAAGTCCATGCTATGAAGCGGGCTCAGTTGGAGGCTGCCTATGAGCGCCAGCAGAAGGAGATCGCAGATTTGCAGGACTTCGTTAACCGTAACAAGGCCCGAGTTGCAACTCGAAACATGGCCATGTCTCGTCAGAAGAAGCTGGACAAGATGGAGATTATTGAGCTTCAAGCAGAGAAACCCAAGCCATCATTTGATTTCAAAATGGCTCGAACTCCAAGTCGCTTTATCTTCCAAACGACTGATTTGGAAATTGGTTATGACCGTGTATTGACACGTAAACCGCTCAATTTGACCTTTGAACGCAACCAGAAGATTGCCATTGTCGGTGCCAACGGTATCGGTAAATCTACTCTTCTTAAAAGTTTGCTGGGGATTATTCCACCGCTGGGCGGTTCTGTGGAGCGCGGGGAATATTTGGAACTAGGCTATTTCGAGCAAGAAGTAGCTGGTGGCAATCGTCAGACCCCGCTGGAAGCCGTTTGGGATGCCTTTCCAGCCCTTAACCAGGCAGAAGTACGGGCTGCCTTGGCTCGTTGCGGTCTGACTTCCAAGCATATCGAAAGCCAAATTCAAGTTCTTTCAGGTGGTGAGCAGGCCAAAGTTCGCTTCTGTTTGCTTATGAACCGTGAAAACAATGTCTTAGTTCTCGACGAGCCGACCAACCACTTGGATGTGGATGCCAAGGATGAACTCAAACGTGCCCTTCAAGCCTATAAGGGCTCAATTCTCATGGTCTGTCACGAGCCTGATTTCTATGAAGGCTGGGTGGACGATGTATGGGATTTTAATGAATTGACTTAAGAAACTAGCTGCCGAAAGGTGGTTTTTTCTTTGTGCTTATACTATAATAGAATGAGCATAGTAAAGGAGGTAAAAATATGAAAAGAATAGAACGAGGTCAGATTTGCTAGGCCTCTCCAGAGGAGATAAGAATGACAGATTATGTAAACTACAATCAAGAACGTTGGAATCGAGTTTCAGCTAGACAGGGAAATGCCTATACGGTTCCGCTCAGTCATGAGGAATTTCTTGTTGCCAAAGACAAGCCCTTATCTGTTTCTCTGACGGTTGGAAAGACGGTGCCGCTTGACTGGTTTGAAAAGGTCCAAGGCAAGAAATTGTTGGGGCTGGCCTGTGGTGGTGGTCAACAGGGACCGATGTTTGCGGCTCACGGTTACCAAACGACCATTATGGACTTCTCCAAGGAACAGTTGGACAAGGATAGGCTAGTTGCTGAGCGAGAAAATCTAGATTTGCAGACGGTGCAGGCAGATATGACACAGCTTTTTCCTTTTGAAGACGAGAGTTTTGACATCATTTTTTGCCCTGTTTCAAATGTCTATATCGAAGACTTGGAAAATATGTGGCAGGAGTCTTATCGGGTTTTGAAAAAAGGTGGACTGCTCATGGTTGGTTACATGAACCCTTGGATTTATGTCTTTGATGCTGATGATGTTTGGGAGCATCCAGACAGAGCATTGGTTCCAATGTACAGCCTACCTTTCAATGCACGACAATTAGAAGAAACAGGACAAATTACAATTGACCCAGAATATGGCTATGAATTTAGCCACACCTTAGAAGAGCAGATTGCTGGGCAATTACGAGCTGGTTTTGCCATGATTGATTTTTATGAATCCAAAGATAGTCGCAATCGCTTGACTCAATTTGCCTCAGATTATATAGCGAATTTATCGATAAAGTGGTAGAAACAAGCCACCGAAAGATATCCTTTTCAACTCAGTAGGTAAAGTTGAAATGATTGTGCAAGATTTTTCAGGCTTCCACTGTGTAATACCTCATTTTTTATGCTATTGACCAACCTTCATTTTTCTGATATGATGAAAAATGTTTGTTCGGAGGTCTATGAGTGAAAGACATATTTTCTATTTTGAAAAAAATGAGTTTAATACGAAAAATTAGTATCGGGGTGTTTGTGGGATTAGTCCTTGGATTGACAGTTCCTCAGTTGACAATGATTTCATTATTGGGAAGTCTATTTGTAGGAGCATTGAAAGCTATAGCCCCTCTTTTGGTTCTGACACTAGTTGCGCATGCTCTATCACAAGCTCCTGCTGGTCAAAAATCGAATATGAGGACAGTTATCTGCTTGTATCTATTTGGCACTTTTGCTGCGGCCTTCATTGCTGTAGGAGCAAGCTATTTATTCCCTATTAAACTGGTTCTTTCTACTACAACGACTACGGACATTACTCCTCCACAAGGGATTGCTGAAGTATTCCAAGACCTCTTGTTGAAGGTCGTTGACAATCCAATCAATGCTCTTGCAACGGCTAATTATATTGGTGTTTTGACATGGGCGGCAGTGTTTGGCTTGGCCTTTCGTCATGCAAGCAAGACAACCAAAGATTTATTGCAATCTGCTGCGGAAGTGACTTCTAAAGTTGTAGGCTGGATTATTGGTCTGGCACCATTTGGTATCATGGGCTTGGTTTTCGATACCATTGCAAATAATGGTCTGACAGCTTTAAAAGACTATGGCTTACTGCTCTTACTCTTGGTTGGAAGCATGTTTTTTGTCGCGCTTGTTGTCAATCCCTTGATTGCTTTTCTTGTAATGAAGAAAAATCCTTACCCGCTGGTGTTTGAATGTCTTCGGGTTAGTGGGGTTACGGCATTTTTTACAAGAAGTTCAGCAGCTAATATCCCTGTCAATATGCAGCTCTGCAAACGTTTAGGAGTGGATCCAGATACATACTCAGTATCCATTCCACTCGGTGCCACAATTAATATGGCTGGCGCGGCTATTACGATTAATATTTTAACAATGGCAGCTGTTCATACACTTGGCATCAGTGTTGATTTCAGCTCAGCTCTTCTTTTATCCGTTGTTGCATCACTATCAGCAGCAGGAGCATCTGGGGTAGCAGGTGGCTCGCTTCTCCTCATCCCAGTAGCATGTAGTCTTTTTGGCATTCCAAATGAGTTAGCCATGCAAGTAGTTGGAGTCGGATTTGTGGTCGGAGTGATTCAGGACTCTTGTGAAACAGCCCTCAACTCATCAACCGATGTTTTGTTTACAGTTGTAGCAGAACGATCTGCTTGGAAAAAATAGAAAGAAGTTGGGAGACCAACTTTTTTTCTTCGCTTTACTTCTGAAATCTCTTACATTTTGTGATAAAATAGACTTACTTTAATCTAGTCTTTTGGTTTACTTTTATTACTAGCTTCAAAGGTTCGGGGAACCTTTGAAGGTCGGAGATGAAACAAACGAAGTTTGTGTCAACAGCCGCAGGCATAACTGGAGTTAGGCAAGGTGAGTTCAAACACTCCAGTGGAGTGTTTGAAGTTGGAAATAAGGAAACGATGTTTCCTCGCTCGTCGAAGTAATAAAAGATAAACCAAATGACGATACTGAAAAGGAGAACATATGACAGTAGATTTTAGAGCAGAGTTTGACAAACGCAAAGATGAGTTTCTAGCGGACCTCTTTGACCTCCTCCGCATCAATTCCGAGCGTGACGACAGCCAGGCAGATACCCAACATCCATTTGGACCAGGCCCAGTGCGTGCCTTGGACAAGTTCCTGGAAATCGCTCAGCGTGATGGTTACCCAACCAAGAACGTTGACAACTATGCAGGTCACTTTGAGTTTGGCGAGGGCGACGAAGTCCTCGGTATCTTCGGTCACTTGGACGTGGTGCCAGCAGGTAGCGGCTGGAACACCGACCCGTACGAGCCGCAAATCATCGACGGTAAGCTCTTTGCCCGCGGATCCTCTGACGACAAGGGACCGACCATGGCTTGTTACTACGGCTTGAAAATCATCAAGGAGTTGGGTCTTCCGACCTCTAAAAAAGTCCGCTTCATCGTCGGTACCGACGAAGAGTCAGGCTGGGCGGACATGGATTACTACTTCGAGCACGTCGGCCTTCCCCTGCCAGATTTCGGATTTTCTCCAGATGCTGAGTTCCCGATTATCAATGGCGAAAAGGGCAATATCACAGCTTATCTTCATTTTGCGGGGGAAAATAGCGGAGCTGCTAAACTGCATTCCTTCGCAGGCGGTTTGCGTGAGAACATGGTGCCTGAGTCTGCGACAGCTATTATCTCTGGCGACCTGGCAGACCTAGACAGCAAGTTGGCAGATTTCACAGCAGCCTATGGCCTAAAAGCTGACGCGGAAAACCTTGAAAACGGTCAAGTTCAAGTCACCGTCATCGGAAAATCAGCCCACGGTTCAACCCCAGAAGAAGGTGTCAACGGAGCTACCTACTTGGCTAAATTCCTCAGCCAATTCGTCTTTGACGGAGCAGCCAAAGCCTATCTTGACTTGGCAGGACAAGTCCTTATAGAAGACCATGACGCTAAAAAACTTGGCGTAGCCATTTACGATGAGCAAATGGGAGCTCTTTCTATGAACGCAGGTGTTTTCAAGTTTGATGAAACCTCATCTGACAACACCATTGCCCTCAACTTCCGTTATCCAAAAAATACCAACCCTGAAGCTATCAAGGCTGGTTTGGAAAAACTTGGCGTGGAAGCTGTCAGCCTGTCTGAGCATGGTCATACCCCACACTATTGCCCGATCGATGACCCAATGGTTGCGACCCTCTTGTCTGTTTATGAAAAACACACAGGCTTGAAAGGTCACGAACAAGTGATCGGTGGCGGAACATTCGGACGCTTGCTCAAACGTGGTGTTGCCTACGGAGCTATGTTCCCAGGCGATGTCAACACCATGCACCAAGCCAACGAATTTATCGAAGTTGAGCAACTCTACCGCGCCGCTGCCATTTACGCAGAAGCTATCTATGAATTGATCAAATAATACGAGCCCATATTTACAGTACAGCACTTTTATCTAAGGCTAGTTTTTCAGCTACTCATTGTTCGTTTTTTTCAAAATACAGTCGGTATTCCTTCAAAAAACTACCTTGATTAGCGAAAAACTATCTCTTATATCAAAGCACTTTACTTGTGAATACGGGTTCATATCAAGACGGGTTCGCCCGTCTTTTTTAGGAGGGAAAATGGAACTGAAAGAACTCACACTTGCAGATATAGAAATGGTCAAACAGCTCTTCTTATCTGTATTTAGTCAGGAGCCATGGAATGACGATTGGTCTGACGAGGAACAATTAGACCGTTACATAGGTGATTTACTAGAGCACCCCAGAGCACTTTGTTTTGGATTGCTTGACCAAGGTAGCCTCATTGCCCTTTCTCTAGGGCATATTCGCTACTGGTATGAGGGGACCGAATACCGTGTTGAAGAGCTCTGTATTGCTCGCAACTACCAAGGGCGAGGAATCGGACAAGCCTTTCTAAAAAGAATTGAGGAGCAGTTGATTGAGAGAAAGATTGTTCATATTCTCCTGCAAACCGACCGCACTCTGCCAGCCTTTTTCTTCTATAAAAAATGTGGTTTTCATGCCATGGAAGAAGATGTGACCATGTTCAAGAAAGTAGGACATCATGGAACTTGCTGATATTCGTCAGGCGATTATGGAGGATTTAACCAATCAAGCTTTTACGAAAAAAGGGATAAAGCCACTTTTCCAAGCACCGTCTACTGCAAAAATCCTCATTATTGGACAGGCGCCGGGATTAAAAACACAAGAAAAAGGTCGCCTCTTTGATGATGCTAGTGGAGAGAATCTGCGGAAATGGTTGGGAGTAGATAGGGAATTCTTCTATGAATCTGGCCATTTTGCTATTCTTCCTATGGATTTCTATTATCCAGGAAAAGGGAAGTCTGGGGATTTGCCGCCTCGCAAGGATTTTGCACCCAAATGGCACCCACTCATTATGAAGCAACTCCCACAGATTGAGCTGACCTTGTTGATTGGTAAGTATGCCCAGGACTATTATTTAGGAGAATCCCATAGGACTGTGACCGAGAGAGTGGAGAATGCAGGTGATTACCTACCCACCTATTTTCCCCTACCTCATCCATCGCCAAGGAACAATATCTGGCAAGCTAAACATCCTTGGTTTGTTGAACAGACTCTACCGTTACTGAAAAACAACATAAATATATTGTTGGAAAAATGATAATATGATATAATTGTATATATATACCTAATAAATTTTTCTTATCTTTGTTCATCGAAGGAGGTGTTCTGATGAGAAAATGGAAAAAAATTATCATCGGCTGTTTCGCTATTCTGACGGTTTGCTTGCTATTTGCACCCACACTAGCTAGAGCAAATCAGATTCCAGACCGACCCACAGGTACAACGGTAGTGGATGAGACGCAGTTACTCTCTAGTGAGACCATTGCAGAAATTGATCAACTCAATCGAAATTGGGCAAGCACCGAGCAAGCTTTACAGGTTGGTGTTTATGTAACAGAAAGTCTGTCCAGTGATATTGAAAGTTTGGCTAATGAAACCTTTCGTCACTGGCAGGTCGGTTTTGCAGGAACGGACAACGGAGTTCTTTTAGTGGTTGCCATAGCTGACAGAGCATTTCGGATAGAAACCTCAGACAATGCTGCCACAGTCATCACGGATGTAGAAGCCAAGGATATTCTAGAGAATGCAAGAGAATTCTTTCGACAGGAAGACTACAGCAGAGGAATTTCCTATATCGTCAACTCCATTGGGGATAGATTTTATGGTACAAGCATCGGTAAAAATCAGTTAGCTGCTATAGAAGAAGGTACAAGTGAGGAGGGTGACGGCTTTTGGCTGTTTCTCGTAGTTATTCTGATCGCTATCCTATTTGGTATCATTGACAAATCTAGTCGTGGTGGTGGCGGACCAGGTAATCTACTCTGGATGTTGGTTGATGATCATCATCACTATCACAATCATCACTCGTCTAATTCCTCATCGTCTAGTTTTGGCGGAGGTAGTTGGTCAGGTGGTGGAGGCGGCGGTGGCGGAGCCTCTTCTGGATGGTAAGGCTCGTATAGGGCTTCTGATAGTTGTTTGCTTTTTTACGAATGTTTAATCGTAGTTAGAAAGGAAATCTTATGAAAAAGAAATGGTTGGTCATCCTCATACCAGTCCTAGCTCTGCTGTTTTTAGGAATGGGAGCAGTTGGGCAATACAATGGCTTAGTTGACAGTTATGCTGAGGTTGAAAATGCGCAAGCCAATGTAGACACACAGTTGCAACGTCGCTATGACTTGATACCTAATGTAGTCGCAGCTGTCAAAGGTGCCATGGAACACGAGGAAGAAATATTTACTGCTATTGCAGAAGCGCGTGCTAAAATCGGCTCCAGTCAACAGGGAACGAGTGACTATAATCAAGCTCAAAGTCAGCTAGATTCTGCAGTATCTAGATTGTTGGTAGTGGCTGAGAATTATCCTCAATTGACAGCCAATCAACAGGTATCTGACCTGATTACAGAGCTTGAAGGTACGGAAAATCGGATACTGGTAGCCCGTAAAGACTATAATGCGGTGGCAACTACCTACAATAAAAAAATCAAGCGGTTCCCGACCTCCATCTATGCAGGTCTATTCGGATATGAAAAAGTAGAGCTCTTCCAGGCAACAAATGATGCGGCGACGACTGTACCAAGTGTTGATTTGAGTGATAAGGAATAAAGGAGATAAATATGGACTTTGGATTTGATATATTGGTGATTATGATACCAATTATTGTTGTTGTACTATTTGTTTTATTGTTTGTATGTGGTTATGTGTCCGCCAAGCCTAACGAAGCGATTGTCATTACCGGCTTGGGCAAACCTCGGACCTTAATTGGCCGTTCTGGTTTTATGATTCCCTTTATCGAAAAACGCTCCTATATCTCTATTGAGCAGTTTTCAACAGATGTGCAGACCACAGATTTTGTACCGACTCTTGATTTTATCAACGTAAAAGCTGATGCGGTCGTAAAAGTAAAGGTTGGGGTGTCCGATGAATTGCTCAATGCGGCAGCTCAAAACTTCCTTAACTGGAAAACTGCAGATATTTCTGCCTCTATTCAAGATGTCTTGGAAGGAAATCTGCGTGAAATCATTGGTCAGATGGAACTGCGTGACATGGTTAATAACCGCCAGGCTTTTGCAGAAAAAGTCCAATCCAACGCGGCTCCTGACTTGGCTAAAATGGGGCTGGAAATCATTGCCTTTACGGTTCAATCCTTCACAGATGACAACGATGTCATTAAAAACCTAGGTATTGACAATATTGTGACCATCCAGAAGGATGCTGCAAATGCTCGTGCCAAAGCAGAGCGGGAACAAGCAGAAGTCCGTGCCCGTGAGGATAAGGCGGCTAATGATGCGCGTGTCGCTGCAGACTTAGAAATCGCCAAGAAACAGAATGAACTAGCTATTGAGCAAGCTAATCTAAAACGTCAGTCAGATGTCCAACTGGCACAGGCAAACGCAGCCTATGGCATTGAGGAACAAGCTCAAAGGAAAGAAATCGAGCGTGCAACTGCTGAAGCCAATATTGTCAAGCAACAAAAAGAAGCAGAAGTAAAAGCAGAGGAAGTTAAGGTCCGTGAACAAGAGCTCTCAGCTACTATCCGCAAACAGGCAGAGGCAGAAAAATATGCTCGCCAGCAAGCTGCAGAAGCAGATTTGATTGAACGTCAACGCAAGGCAGAAGCAGAACTCTACGAAACGCAGCGTGAAGCGGAAGCTCAAAAAGCGCGTGCAGAAGCTGCCAAGTATGCTGCGGAGCAAGAAGCGGCAGGTATTGAGGCCAAAGGACGTGCCGAAGCAGAAGCCATCCGTTTGAAACTCGAAGCAGAGGCAGAAGGTCTTAGCAAGAAAGCGGATGCCATGGCCAAGTTCAACGATGCAGCCGTGACTGAAATGGTGGTCAATGTCCTTCCAGAAATCGCCAAGAATATTGCAGCACCACTTGGAAATGTTGATAAGATTACCATGTACGGCGAAGGGAATGCCTCAAAAATGGTGGGAGACCTGATGACGACCATGGACAAGACAACAGAAGGTCTAGGCCTCAATGTCCGTGATTTAATCAGCGCAACCCTAACTGGTCGTGCCATGTCAACAGGTTTACTGGCTGTCCAAGAAACAAAAGAAGCGGAAGAGGACAAAGAAAAATAATAAGCAGTTGGAAGAGATGGGTGACTGAGTAGGTTTACACTATCATTTCCATCGCATGATTGTTTCAGAAATCCCTACGAAGATGAAAATGTTTAGAAACAGTAAAAAAAGTAAGTTGTTTATACAAAAAATAAATGAACTATTATCTGATTCAGAATTAAAGTTGAGCAAAGCATTGAAATTCCAGTTGTTGGAAGCAATGGAGTTGTGTGAAAAAGGTAGTAAGATTAGCTATCTTTCCTATAAAATATATCCATGTGTATTGGAAGAACTAGCTTTGAATAAGATTCAATCGGATAAATTAAAGATATTTAAGCGCTATTTAGAGCAAGAAAGGTGGAAATATTATTTTGGTTCTGCTTTGGGAATGGCGTTTACTTCGATTAGATAGTGGTTCCGAGGATTTGTAAGTACATTGATTGTGCTATGCAACTTCGATAGAATATGCGAAAGTCCCAAGAAAGACTAATCTTGGGACTTTTACAATCTTTATTGAGATTCGTTTTTGTTTATCAGTCATTTACCCACACCCCGCTGACATAATCCTCAGATAGAATGGTTTGACTTAAAACTTTTTTTGCTTGCCAGTCATAGATGAGTGCCTTACCAGCCAGAATCAATAATAATCTATTACCGTCTAGTTGGCGGACATGGTCAATATAATAAGGACGAGGATTAAGCTCGTCTAGACGATGGTAGCTCTCTTGACCTGTTTGGGTATTATAAATGGTGAAAGTGATTGCAGATAGCCAATCGCTTTCGTGCTCAATGAATAATAGGTTATCTTCCTTGAGTGGTTGGATGCTTCCTGGTGCAGGCTGTGATAAGGTTATGGAGGAAAATGTACGTGTCTTTGTATTGAAGGTCAAAATATCATAGGAAGTCTCAATATCCTTGTAATCTAAAGCATGGTGACTAGTGATTGGAAGATAGAGTATATCCTTTGCAAGGAGTCCTTCATGAGCTACTAGATTTTTATCATATTCGACTATATCTGATCTTGTAAAGCTTGTTTTATCGATAATATAGAGAACATTTTTTTGAGAATCTGATTGACCAGTGGTCATTTGATTGCCGTTTAAATAAATGAATGTATCATCTGCATAGACATATGGAAGTGGGAAAAAATTATCATCTAGTTTTAATTGATTTTTTAATTTGAATGTATTATCGAACTGTGATAAGGCATGGAAAGGACCTGCTGTATAAAAATGTTGCCCATCAGTTCCGCTGATGTAGGTAGCGTATTTGCTTGGCTTACGAAGAATTTCTCCTGTTTTGAAATCAATAGAAACCAAATTGTCATTGATAAATTTCTGCTGGTCATTGGCAAAAACTAAATATTGATTGTCTATAATGTGGTTTTTTCCAGAGCCGAAATAGTTGTCCGAATTCATTTTTTGAGTGTGAATGAGCTTTGGCTGGTCATTAAATAATTGAAAGGCTTCGATTTTACCTGGATAAACGAGATAGAAGTCAGCATTTGAATCGAGTTCTACTTTGGCGTGCTGATAGGTTTCCAATTTCCAAGAGATAAAGGAAAAAATAAGGCAAAAAGCGGCAAGTAAAGCGATTATCATTTTTTTCATAGGGTAAGCCTCCTTTCTATCCATAGTATAGTTTATTTTTTAGAGAAGGACAAGTTTTAATCTGTTAATATACAAAAAGCGTGTAAAAACTGAACCTTTCATCTTCAATCACAATTTGAATCATTAAAAATAGCTTAGAATCACGGTTTCTTACGACGTAATTCTAAGCTATTTTCTATTTTTAAGACTTGCCTAGCCTCTTTCTATTTTCCAAGACAGAATTGGCTAAAGAGTTGGGTAATGAGTTCATCTGGAGCAGCATCGCCTGTGATTTCTCCTAAAATCTGCCAACAGCGTGTCAGGTCAACCTGTAACAAGTCTACTGGCATGCCCATTTCCAGTCCATCGTTGACAGCTTGTAGACTTTGAACGGCTTGTTCAATCAGGGAAATATGGCGAGAATTGGAGAGATAGGTGGCATCTTGCTCGACCAAGCCTGCATTTTCAAAGAAGAGTTGGTTGATTTTTTCTTCGATTTGGTCGATATTCTGGTTTTTCAAGACGGAAATGCGAATGACATCCTCAGGCAGTTGGTCTGCTTCAATCTTCTCTTCCAAATCGGTCTTGTTGAGCAGGACGATACGGTTGGCCAAATCGGAAATGGCTAGGAGATTGCGGTCTTGCTCGGTCAGGGGCTCGGATGCGTTGAGGACTAGCAGGATCAGGTCGGCCTCCTCAAGGGCTTTTTTAGACCGTTCCACACCGATTTTTTCAACGATGTCATCTGTTTCACGGATACCTGCTGTATCAATCAGCTTGAGGGGGACACCTTTGATGTTGACGTATTCTTCTATAACGTCGCGGGTTGTTCCTGCGATGTCTGTAACGATGGCTTTCTCTTCGCGGAGGAGGTTATTGAGCAGGCTGGATTTTCCCACATTTGGACGACCGATAATAGCGGTCGCGATGCCTTCACGCAGGATTTTTCCACGGCGGGCAGTGCGGAGGAGATTTTCCAAAAGGGCTTGGAACTGGAGGGTTTTCTCGCGGACCAGCTCTGTCGTCGCCTCCTCGACGTCGTCGTACTCAGGGTAGTCGATGTTGACCTCGACCTGTGCCAGTGTGTTGAGAATCTCCTGACGGGTGTCGTTGATGAGCTGGGAGAGGGAGCCGTCAAGCTGGCGGACGGCATTGTGCATGGCCTTGTCGGTCTTGGCACGGATAACATCCATGACGGCCTCTGCCTGGGTCAAATCCACACGGCCGTTGAGAAAGGCACGCTTGGTAAACTCGCCCGGCTCAGCCATTCGAGCCCCTTGGCGAATCAGGAGCTGGAGGATTTCGTTGGTAACGGCGATGCCTCCGTGGGTATTAATCTCAATGACATCTTCGCGCGTGAAGGTGCGTGGGGAACGCATGGCCCCAATCATGACCTCATCAAGCACTTGCCCCGTCGCAGGGTCAATAATGTGGCCGTAGTTGAGGCTGTGGCTAGGAACAGTCGCCAAATCCTTGCCCTTGAAAACCTTGCTGGCAATGGCAAATGCATCCGTCCCAGACAGGCGGACAATCCCGATAGCCCCCTCACCGAGAGGAGTTGAAATGGCAGTTATTGTATCGAATTCTTTGGTGATCATAATAATGTGCTTTCTAACAAGAATCTGTATTTACAAGTAAAGTGCTTTTATATAAGAGATAGTTTGTCGCTAATCAAGGCAGTTTTTGAGAGAATACTGACTGTATTTTGAAAAAAACTAACGATGAATAGCTGAAAACTAGTCTTAGATGGAAGTGCTGAACTGTGAATACAGGTTCTTAAATCTTACTTATAAGTTTAACATGGAATGATAAAAAAAGCACATTTTAGAGATGATGATACAAAGATATGTATTGAAAACGATTTAAAATTTGATATAATAACAATAGAAACAAAAAAGCACCGAATCGGTGCGCAAAATTGAGTACGGACAAAGCCTTATTTTAACTCGCTGTGTTGTTTCGAATGGTTTCAACAAAATCATTATATAGCATCTTACAGATATTTGCAAGAGTTTTTATAAAAAAATTGTTATACTCTAAACTAACATAGCGCTAAAACTAAACATAAATCTCCATAAGTATAACAAATCTTTCAAGAATGATAAAATTTTTGTTCTAAAAATAGCTAATTTCTTGAAATAACCCATTGAAAGATATATAATTGATTTATGTTTAAGGAGGTTGT
The DNA here is from genome assembly GCF_044427425.1 of Streptococcus sp. 2018WUSS126. Taxonomy (NCBI): domain Bacteria; kingdom Bacillati; phylum Bacillota; class Bacilli; order Lactobacillales; family Streptococcaceae; genus Streptococcus; species Streptococcus sp. 2018WUSS126. Next base: position 65,187 of record NZ_JAOTGB010000009.1, read on the forward strand.
TTTTGAGAGGGTTATTAATCTCATAAATTTCACAAAAGCACCAAAATATAATAATCAAATTATAAGGAGTAAAACTATGATGAAGAAAAGTTACGCTATAGGAATAGATATAGGTACTAACAGCGTTGGGCACTGTGTTATGTATACAGAGAACTACAAAGTACCTTCAAAAAAAATGAAGGTATTAGGGGATACCGACAAGGCGTATATTAAGAAAAACTTACTTGGTACCTTGCTGTTTGACGAAGGCAATACAGCAGAAAGTCGCAGACTAAAGCGAACAGCTCGTAGACGTTACACACGCCGCAGAAATCGTATCTTATACTTGCAAGAAATATTTGCAGAAGAAATCAATAAGATTGATGACAGTTTTTTCCGACGCCTTGATGATTCTTTTCTTATTGTTGAGGATAAGCAAGGAAGCAAGCACCCTATTTTCGGGACCTTGCAGGAAGAAAAAGAGTACCACAAACAGTTTCCAACTATTTATCATTTAAGAAAACAATTAGCAGATTCTTCTCAAAAAGCTGATATTCGATTGATTTATCTTGCTTTGGCTCACATTATTAAGTATAGAGGGCACTTTTTATTTGAAGGGGATTTAAAATCTGAAAATAAAGATGTTCAACATTTATTTAATGACTTCGTTGAGATGTTCGACAAAACTGTTGAAGGTAGCTATTTATCAGAGAATCTACCAAATGTTACAGATATTTTAGTTGAAAAAGTCAGTAAGTCTAGACGTTTAGAAAATATTCTTCATTATTTTCCAAATGAAAAGAAAAATGGGCTGTTTGGTAATTTTCTTGCACTTGCCCTAGGGCTACAGCCTAATTTTAAAACAAATTTCGAGCTGTCTGAAGATGCAAAAATCCAATTTTCTAAAGAAACGTACGAAGAAGATTTGGAGGAGATATTAGGTAAAATCGGGGATGATTATGCTGACCTGTTTATCGCGACAAAATCCTTGTACGATGGGATATTGTTGGCAGGTATTTTGTCATCAACTGATTCTACAACAAAAGCTCCGCTTTCTAGTTCAATGGTTAATAGATATGAGGAGCATCAAAAGGTTTTAGCTTTACTAAAGAACTTTATTCATCAGAATTTGTCCGATTCCTATAAAGAAGTTTTCAATGATAAGCTAAAAGATGGTTATGCAGGTTATATTGAGGGGAAAACGACGCAGGAGAATTTTTATAGATTCATAAAAAAAGCAATAGAGAAGATTGAGGGAAGTAATTATTTTATTGATAAAATTGACAGAGAAGATTTCCTTAGAAAACAACGTACCTTTGATAATGGCTCTATTCCTCACCAAATTCATCTCCAAGAAATGCATGCTATCATTCGTAGACAGGCCGAGTTTTATCCGTTTTTAGTAGAGAATCAGGATAAGATTGAAAAAATACTAACTTTCCGTATTCCTTATTATGTTGGTCCGCTGGCACGAGGAAATAGTGAATTTGCTTGGTTAAATCGTAAATCAGACGAAAAGATTAGGCCTTGGAATTTTGATGAAATGGTTGATAAGGAAACATCCGCCGAAAACTTCATAACTCGTATGACAAACTATGATCAATACTTGCCGGATCAAAAGGTTCTTCCAAAACACAGTTTATTATATGAAAAGTTTGCTGTATATAACGAACTGACCAAGGTAAGGTATGTAACAGAACAAGGTAAGTCATTCTTCTTTGATGCCAATATGAAGCAAGAAATTTTTGATGGCGTATTTAAGGTTTATCGAAAAGTTACAAAGGAAAAATTAATGGATTTCCTTGGTAAGGAATTTGATGAATTCCGCATCGTAGACTTGATGGGTTTGGATAAGGACAATAAGAGTTTTAATGCCTCACTCGGTACTTACCATGACTTGAAAAAAATAGTATCTAAAGATTTACTTGATAATCCAGAAAATGAAGATATTTTGGAAAATGTTGTGCTGACCTTAACTCTATTTGAAGATAGAGAAATGATTAGAAAACGACTAGAGAAGCATAAGGATGTATTGACAGAAGAACAACGCAAAAAACTGGAACGTCGCCATTATACTGGTTGGGGTCGGTTGTCTGCTAAGTTAATTAACGTCATACGAGATAAGGTAACTAGAAAAACAATTTTGGACTATCTAATAGATGATGGAACCAGTAATCGTAATTTTATGCAACTGATAAATGATGATACTCTATCATTTGTAGATGAAATCAGACTAGCACAAGGTTCTGGAGAAGCAGAAGATTATCGCGCAGAGGTGCAAAATCTTGCCGGAAGCCCAGCCATAAAAAAAGGAATCCTACAAAGTTTAAAAATTGTGGATGAATTGATAGAGGTTATGGGATATAATCCTGAGCATATCGTTGTTGAAATGGCGCGTGAAAATCAGTTTACGAATCAAGGTCGCCGTAATTCGCAACAGCGCTATAAGAAAATAGAGAATGCGATTAAGAATTTAGACCGCAACTTGAATTCAAAAATTCTTAAAGAATATCCAACAAATAATCAAGCGTTGCAGAATGATCGACTTTTTCTCTATTATCTTCAAAATGGAAAGGATATGTATACTGATGAAGAGTTAGATATTGATCAGCTCAGTCAATATGATATTGATCATATCATCCCACAAGCATTTATTAAAGATGACTCATTAGATAATAAGGTATTGACTAAATCTGCTAAAAACCGAGGTAAGTCTGATGATGTGCCAAGCCTCGAAATTGTTCATAAAAAGAAAAACTTCTGGAAACAGTTATTAGATTCTCAACTTATTTCACAACGTAAATTTGATAACCTGACCAAGGCGGAGCGAGGTGGGTTGACCAATGAGGATAAGGCAAGGTTTATCCAGAGACAATTAGTGGAAACTAGACAAATCACAAAGCATGTGGCTAGAATTTTGGATACGCGCTTTAATACGAAGTTGGATGACGCTGGAAATAGAATTCGTGATCCGAAAGTCAATATTATTACCTTGAAATCAAGCTTAGTATCTCAATTTAGAAAAGACTATCAGCTGTACAAGGTACGTGAAATCAACAATTACCATCATGCTCATGATGCCTATCTGAATGCAGTGGTAGCAACAGCTTTATTGAAAAAGTACCCTCAGTTAGCGCCAGAATTTGTTTATGGAGACTATCCAAAATACAATAGCTATAAATCTCGTAAGTCTGCAACAGAGAAAGTGTTATTCTATTCTAACATTATGAACTTTTTCAAGCGAGTTGTGAAGTCTTCTAAAACAGGGACGGTAAAAATTAGACCTATTATTGAGGTAAACAAGGAAACCGGGGAAATTGTTTGGGACAAAAAGTCGGACTTTAGAACGGTTAGAAAAGTCTTATCTTATCCACAAGTGAATGTTGTGAAAAAAGTAGAAATGCAGACTGGCGGATTTTCTAAGGAATCCATTTTACCACATGGTAATTCGGACAAACTCATTCCTCGAAAAACCGAAAAATTCTATCTTGATACAAAAAAATATGGTGGATTTGATAGCCCGACAATTGCTTATTCAATTTTACTAATTGCAGATATTGAAAAAGGGAAGGCCAAGAAACTAAAGAAGGTCAAAGAACTCATTGGTATCACCATTATGGAGAGAATGGCATTTGAAAAAAATCCTATTGAGTTTCTTGAACATAAGGGTTATAAGAATATTCAAGAAAGGAATATTATAAAACTACCTAAATACAGTCTATTTGAATTAGAAAATGGACGGCGAAGACTTCTAGCTAGTGCGAAGGAGTTGCAGAAGGGAAATGAAATGGTTTTACCACCTCACTTGGTGACGCTGCTATATCATTCAAATAATATTCACAAAATCACTGAGCCCATTCACTTAAACTATGTTAATAAAAATAAACATGAGTTTAAAGAACTTTTGAGACATATATCAGATTTCTCTACTAGATACATTTTGGCTCAAGATCGTCTGAGTAAAATAGAAGAATTGTATGATAAAAATGATGGAGATGATATTAGTGATTTGACGAGTTCATTTGTAAATCTGCTAACCTTTACGGCTATTGGGGCTCCAGCTGCATTCAAATTTTTAGGTTCCGTTATTGATCGTAAACGTTATACTTCAATCGCTGAGATTTTAGAAGCTACCCTCATTCATCAGTCTGTGACTGGTCTCTACGAAACACGTATTGATTTGAGCAAATTAGGAGGAGACTAATGGGCTGGCGGACTGTTATTGTAAATACACACTCCAAACTATCATATAAAAATAATCATTTAATTTTTAAAGATGCTACTCGGACAGAAATGATTCATCTGTCCGAGGTTGACATCTTATTGCTGGAAACAACTGATATTGTGCTGTCTACGATGTTGATCAAGCGATTAGTAGATGAAAATATTCTGGTTATTTTTTGTGATGATAAGCGACTACCAACAGCACACTTGATGCCTTATTATGCTCGGCATGATTCCAGTTTGCAACTTTCGAAGCAAATTGACTGGGAAGAAGCAGTCAAAGCTGAAGTTTGGACACATATCATTTCCCAGAAAATACTAAACCAAAGTATCTATCTCAGTGCGTGTGGTTTCATTGAAAAATCTCAATCCGTCATGAATTTGTACCATAGCTTGGAGCTCTTTGACCCTAGTAATCGTGAAGGACATTCTGCGAGGATTTACTTTAATACTTTGTTTGGAAATGATTTTAATCGAGAACTTGATAATGACATCAACGCAAGTCTAGATTATGGTTATACCCTGTTACTTAGTATGTTTGCGCGTGAGGTTGTTCTTTCTGGCTGCATGACACAGTTTGGTTTAAAACACGCTAACCAATTCAATCAATTCAACCTTGCTAGCGACATCATGGAACCTTTTCGGCCTATCATAGATCAGATTGTTTACGAAAATCGAAATCATAGTTTTGTTAAAATTAAGCGTGAATTGTTTACAATTTTCTCAGATACATTTCAATACAACAATAAGGAAATGTACTTGACTAATATTGTTAGCGATTATACGAAGAAAGTGATTAAGGCGCTCAATAATAAAGGGAAAGGAGTTCCTGAATTTAGGATATGAGTTACCGGTATATGAGAATGCTATTGATGTTTGATATGCCTACAGAAACAGTTGATGAAAGAAAGGCATATCGTAAATTCCGTAAATTTTTAATCAACGAAGGGTTTATTATGCATCAATTTTCAGTCTATAGCAAGTTACTCCTGAACAATTCAGCCAGTAATGCTATGTTGGAGCGACTAAAGGCAAATAATCCCAAGAAAGGTAATATCACACTTCTGACAGTTACAGAAAAACAATTTGCTCGTATGATTTATCTCCATGGTCAGCGAGATGACTGTATAGGAAATACGGACTCTCGAATAGTCTTTTTAGGAGAGGAGATTTGATATGAAATTGAACTTTCCGTTACTAGACGAAGCTCTGACGGTCGAGAAAGCAACTATTTTTGTTGTAGAGGATACGACAGTATTTTCTCGACTGGTTAGGAATTTATATCAATATCAAGATGGATCAGAATTAAAAATTTTCGACGAACAATTTAGGTCCATAAAAGATTCCGAGCTGATGGTGGTTACAGATATTTTAGGATATGACATTAATGCTGCACCAATACTGAAGCTCATCCATGCTGATTTAGAAAATCAATTAAATGAAAAACCAGAAGTGAAATCAATTATTGAAAAATTAGCAAATTCTATTACTGAACTAATCTCTTATGAATGTTTAGAGAATGAGCTTGATTTGGAGTATGATGAGATTACGGTTTTGGAGTTGATAAAGGCGTTAGGGGTCAAAATTGAAACTATCAGTGATACGATTTTTGATAAAATTTTCGAGATTTTACAAGTTTATCAATTTTTGAATAAGAAGAGATTTCTTGTCTTTATCAATGTGTTATCTTATTTGACAGTGGATGAAATTCAGAAAACTAGGGAGTATATTGAACTTTCCAATATGGATGTTCTTTTTCTAGAACCGAGAAAAAGAAAAGATTTCCCTCAGTATGTTTTGGATAAAGACTATTTCTTACTATCGGAAAATATGGTAAAATAAATACATACAGTACAAATATTAGAAATTATTCGAAACTGAAGTCTGGCTGAGACGAATGGCGCGATTACGAGATTTTGTGACAAAAAATAGTCTACGAGGTTTTAGAGCTGTGCTGTTTCGAATGGTTTCAAAACGACTTTCCTAACGTGTTATCATACAAGCGAGTTTTAGAGCTGTGCTGTTTCGAATGGTTTCAAAACTTTGCACAAAAAATTTACAGAACTGATACGGTTTTAGAGCTGTGCTGTTTCGAATGGTTTCAAAACTCGCCCGTATACCGATTTCAAGCTCCTCCTGTTTTAGAGCTGTGCTGTTTCGAATGGTTTCAAAACGCGTTGTGACGGTTTACTTTGAGAATGTCTGTTTTAGAGCTGTGCTGTTTCGAATGGTTTCAAAACAAGACTGTCGAGGACAATCTGAGCCAAACTGTTTTAGAGCTGTGCTGTTTCGAATGGTTTCAAAACCTTGCGTTCTGCGTTGTCTACGGCTGTGCGTGTTTTAGAGCTGTGCTGTTTCGAATGGTTTCAAAACAAATCGTGATAAGATCGCTTGCGCTGTATTGTTTTAGAGCTGTGCTGTTTCGAATGGTTTCAAAACTAATATAAATTTATTTTCTAATGAAATAGAGTTTTAGAGCTGTGCTGTTTCGAATGGTTTCAAAACTGACTTATAGAAATTGCATTGGTAGCAAGCGTTTTAGAGCTGTGCTGTTTCGAATGGTTTCAAAACATAATATCAATAATCGTGACTTTCATAGCAGTTTCGAATGGTTTCAAAACATTTCTGACTTTGACAGTAAAGAATGTGCCGTTTTAGAGCTGTGCTGTTTCGAATGGTTTCAAAACCGCGTCTTAATTTCCCATCGTCCACGCTCTGTTTTAGAGCTGTGCTGTTTCGAATAGTACAATAAGCAGTAAGTTTATAAAGGAGGGGAGTAATTGGATGTCAAAACTGTTATTTTTTAATACTTCTATTTCTAACAGTAGTAGTGAATATTGTAACTTTAATTATCAAAAAAATCACTAAAGAGATCGAAAGAAATAAGTGGGGATGAAATTGATAAAGAGCTTAATTTGATAGGTCTTCCTGATTAAATTCTACTTTATATCACTGTTTTAATTTTTTCTAGTTTTTACGATAGCCTAGAAAATACTGTCGAAATTAATTCCCCTCCATTTTCCTCCAAGATTTCTAACTCGCCCTTGTCCCATCTCCCTCTCCATGCTATACTATATATAATCGTTTTACTTCAAAGGAGACAAAGATGACAAACCTAAAAGAGCAGGTTGGGATTAAGGCGGCAGAATTTGTGACGGATGGGATGATTGTTGGGCTTGGAACTGGTTCGACGGCATACTATTTCGTGCAGGAGATTGGTCGCCGGGTTGCAGAAGAAGGGCTACAGATCACAGGCGTAACGACCTCTCATGCTACGGCAGAACATGCTGCGTCCCTTGGGATTCCCCTAAAAAATATCGACGAAGTCGAATATGTGGACTTGACGGTTGATGGAGCAGATGAGGTTGATGGAGACTTCAATGGGATTAAAGGCGGTGGTGCAGCGCTTCTCATGGAGAAAGTGGTCGCGGTCAACAGTAAGGACTGCATCTGGATTGTGGATGAGTCTAAGGTGGTTCAAACCCTAGGAGCCTTCAAGTTGCCGGTGGAAGTTGTACAGTACGGTGCGGAAAATCTTTTCCGACTATTTGAGAAAAAAGGGTATCGTCCAAGTTTTCGTATGCGTAATGGAGAAAAACATATCACGGATATGCAGAACTTTATCATTGACCTTGATTTGCGCAGAATAGAAGACACATATGCATTGGCGGAAGAATTGGATCGGACCGTCGGTATTGTAGAACACGGTCTCTTTATTGGATTGGTTTCCAAGGTAATTATTGGTACACCAGAAGGACCGAACATCATCGAAAAGAAATAAATTGAAAACGCTTCTCATTTTGGTACAATGAGAGGCTTTTTTATGGTATAATGAAAACACGAACGTTTAGACTCTTCAAAAATCTATCCCCTTACCTCGTAGCAGTCAGACGATAGGTACTGAAAAAGCGATAGCTGAACAGCAGGCAGTGAAGCGAGTAACAGTATCTAGTTTTGATGGTTAGGAAGTTTGATGCCGAGAGCTGTGACTGTATAAGTATTGCACCCCATTAAAATGTTTAGATGTGGTAACGATAATTTCCAGTCTAGCAACTTGGTTGGACGCTGATTTTGGTTGAATCTAACTATATCAAATAAAGGAGACAATTATGCCTAAATTTAAACGTGTTCACTTGGTAGTTATGGACTCTGTCGGAATCGGCGCAGCACCAGACTCAGATAAATTTTTCAATGCGGGTGTAGCAGATACAGAATCTGATACTCTCGGTCACATTTCTGAAAAAGCTGGGCTTGAGGTACCTAATATGACCAAGATTGGTCTTGGAAATATCCCTCGAGATACAGCACTTGCGACAGTTCCTGCTGAAAGCCATCCAACTGGTTACGTGACCAAGTTGGAAGAAGTATCGCTCGGCAAGGATACCATGACTGGACACTGGGAAATTATGGGTCTCAATATTACTGAGCCATTTGATACATTCTGGGATGGTTTCCCTGAAGAGATTTTGACAAAAATCGAAGAATTCTCAGGTCGTAAAATCATCCGCGAAGCAAACAAGCCGTATTCAGGTACAGCTGTCATTGATGACTTTGGCCCTCGCCAAATGGAAACAGGGGAGTTGATCGTCTATACCTCCGCAGACCCTGTGCTTCAGATTGCAGCCCACGAAGATATTATTCCACTTGATGAGTTGTATCGTATCTGTGAATACGCTCGTTCCATTACCCTTGAACGCCCAGCTCTTCTAGGCCGTATCATCGCCCGTCCATACGTTGGTGAGCCAGGCAATTTCTCACGAACTGCCAACCGTCACGACTATGCAGTATCACCGTTCGAAGCAACAGTACTCAACAAACTGGCAGATGCGGGTGTACCAACTTACTCAGTTGGTAAAATCAGTGATATTTTCAATGGTTCAGGTATTACAAATGATATGGGTCACACCAAGTCCAACATGCACGGTGTCGATGTGTTGATTGATACTCTGAAGTTATCAGACTTCGAGGAAGGTTTCTCCTTCACAAACTTAGTTGACTTTGATGCTGTGTATGGTCACCGTCGCAATATCGAAGGCTACCGCGATTGTTTGCAAGAGTTTGATGCACGTATTCCAGAGATTATTGACAATATGCGTGAAGATGATCTGCTCTTGATTACTGCAGACCACGGCAATGATCCATCCTATGCTGGAACAGACCACACACGTGAATATGTGCCACTCTTGGCATACAGCAAGGCTTTCAAAGGTAGCGGTGTCTTGCCAGTAGGTCATTTTGCGGACATTTCAGCAACCGTTGCGGAAAACTTCGGAGTGGGCACAGCCATGATTGGCGAAAGCTTCTTGTCACAGTTGGTTTAATGGAGAAGCTAACGGTCTATTACAATCCTGACTGTAGCAAGTGTAAAAAATTAAGAATATTGCTGTCCAGTCAGGATATGGAAGTCAAGTGGGTTAATTATCTAGAAAATCCACTGACAGCAGAGGAATTGACAGCTCTCTTGGAAAAAATGGGCAGTCAGCCTTCAGCAGTTATTCGGTTGACAGAAGAAGAGCGAGCAGGTTTGTCAGAAGAAGAAATCTTTGAGCGTTTAGTGGAAGAGCCTGCTCTTCTCAACCGTCCCATTATCGAGCGAGAACAGACAGCCTTCCTCTGTCGTCCGCTTGAAATCATTAAAGAAAAAATGCCAGAATATGACTGGTCAGCTTATTTATAAAAGGAGAAAATATGAGTTTACTTGCAAAAATCAATGAAACAAAAACGTTCTTGGAAGAAAAAGGTTTGGTAAAACCTGAATTCGGTTTGATTTTGGGTTCTGGCTTGGGTGAATTGGCCCAAGAAGTTGAAAACGCCATTGTCATCGACTATGCAGATATTCCAAACTGGGGTAAGTCAACAGTTGTAGGTCACGCTGGTAAGTTGGTTTACGGTGATTTGGCAGGACGTAAGGTCTTAGCTCTTCAAGGTCGTTTCCATTTCTACGAAGGAAATCCGATGGAAGTTGTGACCTTCCCAGTCCGTGTTATGAAAGCCCTTGGTTGTGAAGGCGTGATTGTAACCAATGCTGCAGGTGGTATTGGCTACGGTCCAGGTACCCTTATGGCCATTACAGACCACATCAACATGACTGGCCAAAATCCATTGATTGGCGAAAACTTGGAAGAATTTGGTCCACGTTTCCCAGATATGTCAAATGCTTACACTAAAGAATACCGTGAAAAAGCCCATGCCATTGCGGAAAAATTGGGTATCAAGTTGGACGATGGTGTCTATCTCGGTGTGACAGGTCCTACCTATGAAACACCTGCTGAAATCTTGGCCTTCAAGACTATGGGTGCTCACGCAGTCGGTATGTCAACAGTACCAGAAGTTATCGTGGCAGCTCACTCAGGTATGAAAGTCTTGGGTATTTCTGCTATCACAAACTTTGCGGCTGGTTTCCAATCTGAACTCAATCACGAAGAAGTTGTAGAAGTAACCGAGCAAATCAAGGGCAACTTCAAGGGCTTGGTGAAAGCTATCTTGGCTGAGTTGTAAGCATTCGAAAATAGAACAAAGAGGTACATTACATGTCTATCCATATTTCCGCAAAACCAGGCGAAATTGCTGATAAGATTTTGCTTCCTGGTGATCCGCTTCGTGCTAAATTTATTGCTGAAAACTTCCTTGAAGATGCAGTTTGCTTCAACGAAGTTCGCAATATGTTCGGCTACACAGGTACCTACAAAGGTCATCGTGTCTCTGTCATGGGAACAGGTATGGGAATGCCATCCATATCTATCTATGCCCATGAATTGATTAATGAATATGGTGTGAAAAAACTAATTCGTGTGGGAACAGCAGGTTCTTTGAACGAGGATGTCCATGTCCGTGAATTGGTCTTGGCTCAGGCAGCTGCGACCAACTCTCGTATGATCAATATTGACTGGCCAGAGTACGATTTGCCACAAATCGCTGATTTTGATCTTTTAGATAAGGCTTATCATATCGCCAAAGAACTCAACATGACAACGCATGTTGGCAATGTTTTATCATCAGATAGTTTCTATTCTCCAAAATTGTTTAGTCGCAACTTAGAATTAGGTCAACTAGGTGTCAAGGCTGTAGAAATGGAAGCAGCTGCACTTTATTACCTAGGTGCTAAGTTTGGCGTTCAAACGCTTGCCATTATGACGATTTCAGATAGCTTGGTTAATCCAGAGGAAGACACCACAGCAGAAGAGCGTCAAAATACTTTCACGGATATGATGAAAGTTGGTTTGGAAACTCTGATTGCAGAATAATTAAGAATAATTCTGATTGTAGTAAACTGCAATCGTTTAAAAGACGAACCAATTTCTATTTGTACGGAAGTTGGCTTGTCTTTTTTTTATAAATAGGGTATAATTAAGAAAACGTTTACAAAGGTAGAGCGAAACCTTTCTGAATGATTACATTAATATATCCAGGAGAAGCCTTATGATTAATTTACAAAATTTTGTTCAGTCTATGTATGCCAAACGCATTGAAGATTGTACAGACCAAGAACTCTATTACGCCTTGCTTGCTTTTACAAAACAGCAGAGTGAAGCTAAGTATACAAATGACCAAAAGAAAAAGGTCTACTATATTTCAGCAGAGTTCTTAATTGGTAAGCTCTTATCTAATAACTTGATCAACTTGGGTGTTTATGATGAGGTGAAGAGCCAGCTTGCAGCAGCAGGTAAAGACTTAATTGCTATTGAAGATGTGGAGATGGAGCCATCACTAGGAAATGGTGGTTTGGGTCGTTTGGCTGCCTGCTTCCTTGATTCAATTGCTAGTCTAGGTCTTAATGGTGATGGGGTTGGTTTGAATTATCACTTTGGGCTGTTTAGACAATTATTTGAATACCATCAACAGTCTGCTGTGCCAAACGAGTGGATTACACCACGTTCATGGTTAACGGAGTCACCGATTTCTTATCAGGTGCCATTTGCTAACTTTACCTTAACATCTAAGTTGTATGACATCGATATACCTGGTTATAAAATGGAACGCAAGAATCGTCTTCGCTTGTTTGACCTTGGTTCAGTTGATGACGATATTATTTATGATGGGATAGAATTTGATAAGGAAGATATTTTCCGAAACTTGACTCTCTTCCTCTATCCAGATGATTCGACCGATGAAGGAAAAGTTCTCCGCATCTTCCAGCAGTATTTCATGGTCTCTAACGCTGCGCAACTATTGATTGACGAAGCGGTTGCTAAGGGGTCAAACTTACATGACCTGCCTGATTATGCTGTTGTTCAAATCAACGATACTCACCCATCACTTGTTATTCCAGAATTGATTCGCCTTTTGGAGCTTCGTGGTATTTCGTTTGATGAGGCAGTTGAAATTGTTAAGAAAATGACTGCTTATACCAACCATACCATCTTGTCAGAGGCGCTGGAAAAATGGCCGCTTGATTTTCTGAACTATGTGGTTCCGCACTTGGTACCGTTCATCGTAGAATTGGATCGTCGTGCCAAAGAAGTGAAGGATGATCCTGCTGTCAATATCATCGATGAACATGGCCGTGTTCACATGGCACACATGGATATTCATTATGGTTATTCTATCAATGGGGTGGCGGCACTTCATACAGAGATCTTGAAAACTTCAGAGTTGAAAGCTTTCTATGAGCTATATCCTGAAAAATTCAATAATAAGACAAATGGGATTACCTTCCGTCGTTGGCTCATGCATGCTAATCCAAGTTTGGCAAGCTACCTGGACGGCCTACTTGGACATGGCTACCATCACGATGCAAGTGAACTCGAAAAGCTGTTGGATTACAAAAATGATAAGGAATTGAAATCTTGGTTGGAAAAGACAAAGCAGCATAATAAACGCAAATTGCAGCGTCATATTGCCAAGACACAAGGTGTTCATGTTAATCCAGAATCCATCTTTGATGTACAAATCAAGCGCATGCACGAGTACAAGCGTCAGCAGATGAATGTTCTCTATGTTATCCATAAGTATCTGGATATTAAAGCAGGCAACATTCCTACCCGCCCATTGACGGTATTCTTTGGAGGAAAGGCTGCACCTGCCTACACAACCGCACAGGACATCATTCATTTGATTTTGGTATTGTCACAGGTGATTAAAAATGATCCTGATGTGGCACCGCACTTGCAACTCGTTATGATTGAAAACTATAACGTAACCGAGGCGAGTTATATTATTCCAGCGGCAGATATTTCAGAGCAAATTTCCCTTGCATCCAAAGAAGCTTCTGGTACAGGTAACATGAAATTCATGCTCAACGGTGCCTTGACCATCGGTACAGATGATGGTGCCAATGTGGAAATTCATGAGTTGGTTGGTGATGAAAATATCTATATCTTTGGTCAAGATAGCCAGACTGTTATTGACCACTATGCAAATGGGACCTACTATCCATATTCCTTCTACGAACGTGAAGCCATTCGTCCATTGATTGACTTCATTACATCGGATACCATTCGTCATGCTGGTGGGATCGATGAGCGTCTCTGGCGTTTACAGGACAACTTCAAGCACAATGACCACTTCATGACCTTGCTTGATTTGGAAGATTATATCTCGACTAAAGAGCAGATGTTAGCAGACTACGAAGATCGCGACAGCTGGTTGGAAAAAGTCATCGTCAACATCGCTAAAGCAGGTTTCTTCTCGTCAGACCGTACTATTCAACAGTACAACGAAGACATCTGGCATTTGGAAGCGTAGTATATAAAAATGACCTTTCGGGGTCATTTTTTCTGTATTCTATTTTTGAAAGAGTGGGCGATTGCGGATTGTCCCAAGAAGTTTCCAAGTGCGAAGCCAGAGGTGTTAAGCAAGATGTCGCCAAGGTCAAAGAAGCCCAGTGAAAAGAAGAATTGACAGGCTTCAACTAGCAATATGGCCCCTACAAAGAGAGAAAGTTTTTTCCAAGAAAATGAAAAAAGCAATCCAAGTGGTAAAAAGAGTAAGAGGTTAAAGACCAATATAGCAGGATTGAGAAATAGGTCTTGAGAAAAAGTGCTAAGGAGATTCCAGTTGACACCTTGGACGTCCATGCTTTTGAAAAAGAGGAGGTAGATCAGTAGAAAGCCATAGCATCCATAGAAAAACAAAAGAGTCAGTCGGGAAATGCCTGGCTGATAGACCAGTCGAAAGAGAGTAAAGCAAACCCCAGTCATCAATAGTATTGCTGTAAGACTAGGTAAAAAATCAACCGTCATAAAAATGGTCGTGAACTGGTAAAAAAGAAAGGTCATAAAAAGCCAGCGGCAGAATAAGAATGATAAGATAGCGTTGATGACATCATAGAATCGTTCTTTGTTCATGACTTAATCCCTTTTGTAGATTTTGTAAGTTTACTATATTATATCATTGTTTTGAGGGGGAAGTGATGGCTGTAAAAAATATTTTTATAGACAATGTGCTATAATAGTTCTTATGAAAAAACGACCGACATCTGCCTATATCCACATTCCATTTTGCACCCAGATTTGTTACTACTGTGATTTTTCCAAGGTCTTTATTAAGAATCAGCCTGTTGACGAGTATTTGGCAGCCCTCATGGAAGAGGTCAAGTTTTACGACCTGCCAGCCCTCCGCACGCTTTATATCGGAGGCGGAACACCATCGGCTCTCTCGGCAGACCAGCTAGATTATCTCCTGACAAATCTGGAACAGCTACTGGACTTGTCACAGCTGGAAGAGTTCACTATCGAGGCCAATCCAGGTGACTTGACGGCAGACAAGATAGCAGTTCTGAAAAAATCCAAGTGCAATCGGGTGTCGTTGGGTGTTCAGACCTTTGATGACCGTATGCTGAAAAAAATCGGTCGCAGCCATAACCAGGCCCAGATTTATGAAACCATTGCAGCCCTCAAGGAAGCGGGTTTTCACAACATTTCCATTGACCTGATTTATGCCCTGCCTGGTCAGACCATGGAGCAGGTGGTGGACAATGTCGCCAAGGCCTTGGAGCTGGACATTCCCCACATGAGCCTCTATAGCTTGATTTTGGAGAACCACACGGTCTTCATGAACCGCCAACGCCGTGGCAACCTGCATCTGCCCAACGAAGATGTGGAGTCGGATATGTTCGACTACATTCTACAAGAGCTGGAGAAAAACGGCTTTGAGCACTACGAAATTTCCAACTTCACCAAGCCAGGATTTGAAAGTCGCCACAACCTCATGTACTGGGACAACTCGGAGTACTATGGTCTAGGAGCTGGAGCATCTGGCTACATCGACGGCATGCGCTATCGCAACCGCGGCCCCATCCAGCACTACCTCAAATCCATCCGCGAAAAAGGCCATTCCCGCTTACACGAAGAATTCCTCAGCCAGACCGAGCAGATGGAAGAAGAGATGTTTCTGGGCCTACGGAAAAAAACTGGCGTGTCCATTGAGCGATTCGAGGAAAAGTTTGGCATTTCCTTTGAAGACCGCTACGGTCAGGTGGTCAGAGACTTGAAAAATGAAGGTCTCTTGCAAGAAGAAGACCGTTGGCTTCGGATGACGAAAAAGGGATTGTTTCTTGGCGATACAGTTGCCGAACGTTTCATATAGTCACTCAGTTTGTTTTATTACTTCGACGAGCGAGGAAACTTCGTTTCCTTATTTCCAACTTCAAACACTCCACTGGAGTATTTGAACTCGCTTTGCCGTACTCTACGAATGTTACTTACTATCGTAAGTACGATTTCCAACCCTCAATAGTCCACTGGACTATTGAAGCTATCTGCAGCTGTTGACGCAAACTGAAAGACTATACTTTAAGACTAGAAAGATCAACATTATGGGGCTAACATATCAAGAAGAGTTCACCATTCCCTTTGATATGGTGGATGTTAAACAAGAAATCAAACTGCCTGACTTTATTTCCTACTGTCTTGGTGTGTCAGGTCGGCAGTCGGAAGAACTGGGTCGCAGTGACCTCTATGTTTTTCAGGAATTTGGCTTGATTTGGGTGGTGACAGATTACGAGCTAACTATTCAAGCACTGCCTAAGTACAATGAAACCATCACGATAAAAACAGAAGCGGTTGCCTACAACAAGTTTTTCTGTCATCGGATGTTCTATATTTACGATGAGGCGGGCAATCTTTTGTTAGACATTCTCTGCTACTTTGTCCTGATTGATTTTGAGACTCGCAAGGTGGCGCCTGTGCCAGAAGCCTTGATTGCCCCTTATCAATCTGAGCAGGTCAAGAAATTACCCCGGGCTCCCAAGTATCAGCTCTTGGAAAATCCATCTGTTCAAGAATTTCCTGTTCGCTATTTTGACTTGGATATGAATGGTCATGTCAACAATGGCAAGTACCTGGAATGGATGTATGAAGTACTGGGCTATGATTTTCTGCTCTGCCATATCCCTAAAAAAATCCAACTCAAGTATCTTAAGGAAGTAGAGGCGACTAGCTTGGTGAGTTCACGCATGGTGGCAGAAGCTGGTGTCAGCCAGCATGAGATTGTGGTGGATGGGCATATCCATGCTCAAGCTGTCATAGAATGGAGGGAAGGTCATGTCGCAGGATAAGTGGTTGGAATGGGCCGTGCGTTTACAAGCCTTGGCTCAGACAGGCTTGGCCTATGGAAAAGATGTTTATGACATGGAGCGTTTCGAAGAAATCAGGCAGATTGCGGCAGAAATGTTGGTAGAGCCATCTGGACAGCCTTTGGAAGTGGTGACAGACTTGTTTTGCAATGAAACAGGCTATCAGACACCCAAGCTGGATACCCGAGCAGCTATTTTTCAAGAGGATAAAATCCTACTTGTCCAGGAAAACGATGGGTTCTGGTCCTTGCCAGGTGGTTGGTGCGATGTGGACCAGTCCGTCAAGGAAAATGTTGTCAAGGAAGTAAAGGAAGAAGCGGGGCTGGATGTGGAGGCTCTGCGAGTCGTTGCGATTTTGGACAAGCACAAGAACAATCCTGCCAAGTCAGCCCACCGCGTGACCAAGGTCTTCATTCTATGTCGTCTCCTTGGCGGGGAGTTTCAGCCTAATTCGGAAACAGTTGCCAGTGGCTTCTTCAGTCTAGATGACTTACCACCGCTCTACCTTGGGAAAAATACAGCTGAGCAGTTAGCACTTTGCTTGGAAGCTAGTCGGTCTGAGCATTGGGAAACACGATTTGATTAAGGAGGAAAAATGACATATACAGGTTATTTGATTGATTTGGATGGTACGATTTATGAAGGGAAAAAGCGGATTCCTGCTGGTGAACGTTTTATTCATCGCTTGCAAGAACGTCAGATTCCCTATTTATTCGTGACCAACAATACCACCCGCCGCCCTGAGATGGTGCAGGCTATGTTGGCTGAAAACTTTAACATTGAGACACCGCTTGAAACAATCTATACAGCTAGTCTGGCGACAGTAGATTATATGAATGATTTGGGCAAGGAAAAGACAGTCTATGTCATTGGAGAAGACGGGCTCAAGTCTGCCATTTTTGAGGCAGGTTATGTGGAAGATACGGAAAATCCAGCCTATGTTGTTGTCGGTTTGGATACTCAGTTGACCTATGAAAAACTGACCATTGCCACCTTGGCTATTCAAAAGGGAGCGACCTTCATCGGTACCAATCCTGATTTGAACATTCCGACTGAAAGAGGCCATTTGCCAGGAGCAGGCTCACTTATTGCGCTTTTGAAAGCTGCTACCCGAGTAGAGCCGACCTTCATCGGTAAGCCTGAAGCCATTATCATGGACAAGGCTCTGGAGATTTTAGGCACAGAGCGCAGCCAAACGGTTATGGTGGGAGATAACTACCTGACGGATATTCGTGCAGGGATTGACAATGGATTTCCAACTCTTTTAGTCCTGACTGGATTTACCAAGCCAGAAGAAGTAGCAGACTTACCCCTGGCTCCAACCCATGTCCTCAACAGCCTAGATGAATGGAGTTTTGATGAGAACTAAGTTACAGATTATCGGAACGATTTTATTTGTCTTGTCGGCAGCAGTTCTAGGAACCATCTACCTAGCTTGGCTAGTTTATCCGCTTGAGATTTCTTTTTTGGGGTTGGAAAAAGTGGTCTACATGAAAGCGGCAGATATTTCCTATAATTTCAATATCTTGATGAACTATCTGACCAATCCATTTGCAAGTGTTTTAGACATGCCAAATTTTTCATCCTCAGCTGATGGTCTGAAACATTTTGCAGATGTGAAACATTTATTCCATTTAACTCAGGGGATTTTTATCCTCACCCTCCCTGCCTTTGTGCTTTTTGTAAAAAACATTCTGCTAAAAGGTTATGGAGACTTGGTTAAAAAGGTCATTTTCTGGACCATGCTTACGCCAATGATAATCGGTTTATTAGGTGTTCTTGTTGGCTTTGATCAATTTTTTGTATTATTTCATACGGTGCTATTTCCAGGGGATTCTACATGGCTATTTGACCCTGCAAAGGATCCTGTCATATATATTTTGCCACAAGAGTTTTTCTTGCATTGCTTTGTATTATTTTTTGTCCTTTACGAATTCTTCTTTGGGACAATACTGGCGTGGACAGAAAAAAAAAACAGGATAGGATAAGAGCGTAAAATTCATATTTTAGAATTAAAAAATATTGACAAATGAGTTGAATCATAGTAAAATGATAAAGACTTTGAAATTGAGGGGAGTGAAAAAAATGTCAAAAACAGTAGTACGCAAGAACGAATCACTTGATGATGCTCTTCGTCGTTTCAAACGTGCGGTTACTAAAGCTGGTACTCTTCAAGAAACACGCAAACGCGAATTCTACGAAAAACCATCTGTAAAACGTAAACGTAAATCAGAAGCAGCTCGCAAGCGTAAAAAATTCTAATTGAATTTGAAAACGGCCGAAAGGCTGTTTTTTGTTTACTTTTTACAACAGGTAACATATAATAGGGATATAGAATTTTTGTCCAGGTGAAAAGGAGTAAAGAGATGAGTATCTTAGTTACTGGCGGTGCAGGTTATATTGGTAGTCATACGGTTGTCGAATTGTTAAATTTAGGTAAAGAAGTAGTAATTGTTGACGATTTATCTAATGCAAGCATCCAGGTATTGGATCGTATTGAAGAAATTACAGGAAAGAGACCGACCTTCTATCAGCTAGACGTAGCAGATAAACGGGGATTGCGTCAGGTGTTCGAGAAAGAAAATATCGAGTCAGCGATCCATTTTGCTGCATTTAAGGCAGTAGGAGAATCAGTTCAAAAACCTGGTGCTTATTACGAAAATAATATTATGTCCATTCTCTCATTGGTTGAAGTGATGGCTGAGTTTGATGTGAAGAAAATCGTCTTTTCATCTAGTGCGACTGTTTATGGCAGTTTTAATCCCTCTCCTTATCAAGAGGACATGCCAGTAGGAGTTCCAACAAGCCCGTATGGTCAAACGAAAGTCATGTGTGAACAGATTCTTCGCGACATTTATGTTTCTGATTCAGAATGGTCTATTTCGTTGTTGCGCTATTTCAATCCAATTGGAGCTCATGAGTCAGGCTTGATTGGGGAAGATCCGTCAGGCATTCCAAATAATTTAATGCCATTTGTAGCTCAGGTAGCAGTTGGTAAACGTGAATTTCTCAATATTTTTGGTAATGCATACGATACGCCAGATGGGACTTGTGTACGAGACTATATCCATGTTGTTGATTTGGCCAAAGGACACGTACGAGCATTAGAAAAATTAGATGAAGCTAATCAGGTTTATACTTATAACCTAGGTTCTGGTCAAGGAACAAGTGTCTTAGAATTGGTAAATACTTTCATTCAAGTAACAGGTGTAGATGTTCCGTATCGCTTTGCACCAAATCGAGCAGGAGACCTTCCGTCCTTTTATGCGAATGCAGACAAAGCTCTGGCTGAACTCAACTGGAAAACAGAAAAAACAATTGAAGACATGTGTCGCGATACGTGGAACTGGCAATCGAAAAATCCAAATGGATACGAAGGATAGTCATAACCACCCGTGAAAACGGGTGGCTTGTACACCGGCTATAAGCCGTTTCTCTCCAGCGACGTCTAAAGACGTTCGCTGAACTTCGTTCAGGTTAGTGCTATAATTACTTGACTAATGCCCGTAACAACGGGCTTTTATCTCGTTCTAAAACTGCCATCTGAAAATGGATCTT